>DATGDO010000232.1:0-14690 GCA_035310805.1 Solirubrobacterales bacterium | reverse complement strand
CTGCGCGCGAACCAGCTGGTCGAGCGGCCCGAGCCAAGCTCCAGGATCGACCAGTCCGATCTCATCCGCCGTCGGAGCCAGCCGATAGCGGCGGGGACGACCCAGGGCCGCTCCGGCGTCCGGCCGCTCCGCGCGCGCAGCCAGGCCGCCGGATAGTGCAGCCAGCCGGAGAGGCCCATCGGCCCACGCACGGTGTGGAAGCGACCGGGCCTGGTCCCGGGGTCGTGGGGTCCCCTCAAGGGGACTTCGGAGGCCACTTGCCCGACTCCACCTGCCTCTTGAAGGCGCGCTGGCGGCGGCGCGCGTCGCGCATCAGCAGCGGAGTGAGGCGGAGCGACAGCTTTGGATGCCGGTCGAAGAAGCGCGCGAACTGCCCGCGCCAGCTCGGGATGGCGAGCACGGGCTTTGGCTTGTCCAGGAGTCGCTCGACTCGCTCAGCGACCTGTTCAGGCATCAGCATCACCCCGGAGAAGGAGAGGGCGTCGTTCGGATCGTCGAGCTTGTCGTTGATCATCGGGGTCCAGACGCCGTCCGGGCAGACGCACGAGATCTGGATCCCGGTGAGACCCGCTCGGCGCAGATCGGCGGCGGTCCCGAGGCTGAAGGCGATCGCGGCGTGCTTGCTGGCCGAGTAGCCGACGATCCCGGTCGCCGCCGCCAGGCCTGCGAGCGAGATCATGTTGATGATGTGGCCGCGGCCGGATTGCCGCATCCGCTCGATCGCGGCCAGCGTCCCGTTGATCGTGCCGACCGCGTTCACCTCCAGCATTCGGCGGTGGATGTCCACCTCCTGATCGAAGGCAAGTCCGGTGAGCAGGATCCCGGCGTTGTTGACCCAGACGTCGAGAGAGCCCGAGCGCTCGAAGACCTGAGTGGCGGCGTCGCGGCAGGCCTCGGTCTCGGCCACGTCGAGTGGGAGGGACCAGGCGCGCTCGCCCAGCTGATCGGCCGCTGCGGAGGCGGTCGCCTCGTCGACGTCGGTGACGGCAACCTCGTAGCCGCGGCGAATGAGGCGGCGGGCGATCTCCAGGCCCATGCCGCGTCCCGCTCCGGTGACCAGTGCCGATGGCATCGGCGCAGCATATGAGGGGTGGGCGATCTCGTTCGCGGCGGAGGCTCGGAGCTGAACGGCCGTTCGACGGTTGGTGGAAACGGTCGAGGACACCTCTGCTAGCCTGCGGCGCGCACTTCCGCTGAATCTCCGCCCACCGGAAAAGGTCGGAGATCGGGGGACCCATCTGTTGGGGCGAATCGCGGCCGGTACGCCGCGTAGCGCGATCTTTCAGCGCGAGCCCGTCAGCTAACCCCGTAGGCAACGAAAGAGGAAGGTTTGACGAGCAAGCGAACAATTCGTGCGATTGCGGGACTCGCATCGATCGCCACGCTGATGGTCGCCGCGCCGGCGAGCGCGCAGACCGGAGGCGTTCCGGGAGGCACCACCACCGACCCGACCGCCACGCCCAGCACCTCGCCGGGCAGCTGGACGGTCTACAAGCCGGCGACCTGGTACGGCCCCGGCTTCTGGGGCAAGTCGACCTCCTGCGGGGTCATGCTCACGCCGACCACGCTCGGCGTCGCGCACCGCAAGCTGCCCTGCGGCACGCAGGTGACCTTCAGCTATGGCGGCCGCAGCGTGGCCGCGACGGTGATCGACCGCGGGCCCTTCCGCAGGGGCTACGCCTGGGATCTGACCAAGAAGACCGCGAAGCGAGTCGGCTTCCTCTCGGTGGGCGCGGGCCCGATCCAGGCGACGGTCTCGCCGCCCGCCTCGTAGCCGGAGTGCCTGACCCTAAGCAGCAGCTGACCTGAGCACCGCCGGGTCACCCTCCTGCGGCAGCGCCGCGACGGAGGCGAACAGGCTCTCGAACTCAGCCAGGGCCGCCTCGGCGACCGCGTCGAGGATCTCCTCGTCGCTCCAGCCGGCCTCGCGGGCCTCCTCGACCAGGTGGTGCGGGGGCCGCTCGGCGGGATCGAGCGTCTCGCGCAGCAGGGCGAGCAGCGCCGCCTCCCTCTCGTCGGAGGATGTGAAGTTGCGAGCCCGGGCTACCTCGTCGAGGCCGAGCCCGGCGAAGCGCGCGGTACGTGCATACTGGGTCAGGGTGTAGGGGTCGTTACGCCACTCCGCGACCGCCAGCCCGATCCGCTCCCGGGTGGCCCGGGGGAGCTTGCTCGAGCGGAGCTCGGTGCGAAGGCGCGTGTAGCCGCGCAGGGCGGCCGGCGACTCGGCGAGCACGCCGATGAACTTGGAGACCGCGCCGCCGGCGGTCTGGATGCTCTTGATCAGGGGGGCGCTTCCGTCCGGAGCGGTGAGCTCATCGTGAATGTGGAAGCGGCTGACTTCTGTCTTTACGGTCATTTCCTGGGCTACCGCCGTTTCACAAAGGGCTTTACTTTACTTTTAGCCGGTTACTTACGCCTCGTAAGTCTACAGGGAATTCGCGGGTTCTGCCATCTCCTACGAGCATCGGGCCGAGTCGGATGTACTGTTCCGCCTCATGGCTCCGGGACCGACCACCGCCAAGGAGGCGATCTCGTTCTGCGAGGAGAACGATGTCCGCTTCGTCCGGCTCTGGTTCACGGACCTGCTCGGCCAGCTGAAGAGCTTCTCGATCAACGTCGCCGATCTCGAGGACGCCTTCGAGGGGGGTATGGGCTTCGACGGCTCGTCGATCAGCGGGTTCAACCCGATCGAGGAGTCCGACATGATCGCGATGCCGGATCCGACGAGCATCCATCTGATCCCGTGGCGCCCCGAGCAGGGCAACCGGACCGCCCGCATGTTCTGCGACATCCAGGTCCCGGGCGGGGAGCCCTACGAGGGAGACCCCCGCTGGATCATGCGCAGGGCCGTGGCGCGGGCACGGGAAATGGGCTTCGACGACTACAACATCGGCCCGGAGCTCGAGTACTTCTACTTCCGCTCCGCGAGGCCGGAGTCCGGCACCCCGGAGCCCCTCGACGAGGGCGGCTACTTCGACCTGACGACCCTGGACGCCGGCTCCGACGTCCGGCGGGAGACGGTCTTGGCCTTGGAGCAGCTGGGCATCCACGTCGAGTACACCCATCACGAGGTCGGCCCCTCTCAGCACGAGGTCGACATGCGCTACAAGGATGCGCTCGCCATGTCGGATGACTGCATGACCTACCGGATCACGGTCAAGGAGTATGCGATGAAGTACGGCTGGCACGCGACCTTCATGCCGAAGCCGTTGCAGGGGGAGAACGGCTCGGGGATGCACGTCCACCAGTCGCTCTCGAAGGACGGGAAGAACGCCTTCTTCGACGCCGACGACCAGTACTTCCTGTCGGACACGGCGAAGGCCTTCATCGCCGGCCAGCTCAAGCACGCCCGGGAGATCGCGCCCCTGTTCGCCCAATGGGTCAACTCCTACAAGCGGCTGGTCCCCGGCTACGAGGCGCCGGTCTACCTGTCCTGGTCACGCCGGAACCGCTCCGCCCTGATTCGGGTGCCGCTCTACCACCCCGGCAAGGAGCAGGCCACACGCGCCGAGCTCCGCTGCCCTGATCCCGCCTGCAACCCGTATCTCTGCTTCGCGGCGATGCTGCACGCCGGCCTCGAGGGGATCGAGCACGGCTACGAGCTGCCGGAGCCGATGGAGCAGAATCTCTACCACCTGACCCCCGAGGAGCGCCAGCGCCGTGGCATCGAGCAACTGCCCGAGACCCTCGGCGAGGCGATCGAGATCGCCGCCGAGTCCGAGCTGGTCCTCAGGGTCCTGGGGGAACACGCCTTCAACCGCTTCGTCGAGATCAAGCGGATGGAGTGGGAGGACTACCGCGTGCAGGTCACCCCGCACGAGCTCGAGCAGTTCCTTCCGATCCTCTAAACCGCCACCCAGGCCTCCTACTCGAGCGTCGAGAGGAGATAGGCGAGCGAGAAGCCGAGGACGGTCGCGAGTCCGACGGCGCGGCCGCCCTGCTGGGACTCCGGAATCATCGTGTCGACGAGCATCATCAGCACGGCACCCCCCGCGAAAGCCTCGAGCAGCGCGACGGTGTTTCCGCCCGCTCCCTGGAGCAGCCCGTAGCCGGCCGCGGCCGAGGCTCCGGAGATCAGCAGCACCACCACCCAGGTGATCAAGACGTGGCGCGTGCCGATCCCCTCCTCGCGCATTCCTCGGGACGACGCAATCGATTCGGGCAGGTTGGAGATGACGACCGCGGCGAGGACCGTGGCGCTGACGCCGCCACCGCCGAGCAGGCTGATCCCGATGACCGCCGACTCCGGGATCCCGTCGAGCACCGCACCGAGCAGCAGCGCCGAGGCCGCGTCCGCCTGCGACGTCTGGCCCTCGCGGCGCCGCGACGGGCTCATCCGCCGCTCTCCTCCGCGGCTCTCGATTGCGGCGTCGCCGGCGAAGTAGGTGAGCGCCCCGATCGCGAGGCCGATCGCCACGGCATCGGCACCGCCCAGCTGGAAGGCCTCGTCGGTGAGCTCGAAGGCGACTGCGCTGATCAGCGTGCCCGCGCCGAAGCCGAGGATCAGGCCGACCAGCCGGGAGGGGATGCGCAGCGTCAGCCCGAGCACCGCTCCGATCAGCAGGGAGGACGCGCCGAGCAGTCCCCATCCGGCGGCTGCGGCCATGCGCGGACGCTATCGGCCGGGTGGGTCGGAGCCGCTATCCGAGTGCGGCCGCGAGCTCGCCCGGCTCGGTCACAGGCGCCCTGCAGGCGAAGTTCTCGCAGACGTAGGCCGCGGGCCTGCCCTCGACCGCGGGGCGCTCCCGAAGCAGCTCCGGTCGCTCGCTTCCCTCCGGGCCCCCGGCGAGGACGACGTGCGGGCGGTGCGCCGAGCGCACGACGCCGGCGAGCTCGGCAAGGCGCCCCGCGGTGCCGGAGCCGTTGGCCGGGGCGACCAGGGCGACCTCGCGAACTGGGGAGAGATGGAAGTCGATCGCCTGGAGCAGGTGCCCGAAGGCATCGGCGTGCTGGAGCGCGGCGGGCGCGAACAGGCGAATGGTTCCGAGGGCCCGCTCGGTGTAGTCGCTGTCGCCGGTCAGCGCGCCGAGGCGCAGGAGCCCGTAGGCGGCGGAGGAGTTTCCCGAGGGGATCGGATGGTCGCCGAGGTCCTTGCGGCGGGCGATCAGCTCCTCGTGGTCGTGTGAGGTGGTGAAGAACCCACCGCGCTCGTCGTCGGCGAACCGCTCGATCATCGAGTCCGCTGTCTCGCGCGCCGCATCGAACCAGCGAACCTCCAGCGTCGCCTCATAGAGGCGGAGCAGCGCCTCCATCAGGAAGGCGTGGTCCTCCAGGTAGGCGTTGAGCCGAGCCTCGCCGGCCTTCCAGGTGCGCAGCAGGTGGCCCTCCGCGTCCCGCATCGACTCCCAGATGAAGCGGGCGCAGCCGGCGGCCGCGTCGAGATAGTCCTGGCGCCCCAGGGCCGCGCCCGCGTCGGCGAGCGTCGCGATCATCAGCGCGTTCCAGGCGCAGAGGCGCTTGTCGTCGAGGCCGGGGGAGACGCGCCGGTCGCGCCAGGCTTTGAGCGCGGCGCGGGCGTCGTCGAGCTCCGCCGGACGCTTGGCGCTGGCGCCGAGCGGCACGTGCAGGATGTTCTTGCCCTCGAAGTTGCCGGCCGCGCTGACGCCCCAGTAGCCGAGCACTCGCTCGATCGCGTCGGTCGCCACGCCGGCCTCGGTGAGCGCCTCGCGCATCTCCTCCTCCGACCAGACGTAGAAGCGGCCCTCCTCGCCCTCGGAGTCCGCGTCGAGCGCCGAGTAGAAACCTCCCTCCGGCCCGCGCATCGTGCGCAGGGCCCAGTCGAGGGTCTCCATGCAGACGCGCATCCAGCGCTCCTCGCCCATCGTCTGGCCGGCGTGCAGGTAGACCCGCGCGAGCAGGGCGTTGTCGTAGAGCATCTTCTCGAAGTGGGGGACCAGCCAGCTCGGGTCGACCGAGTATCGCGCGAAGCCACCGCCCAGCTGGTCGTAGATGCCGCCATGCATCATCTTGTCGAGGGTGGTCTGCACCGGCTGCGCCTCGCCGCGCGCCAGCAGGAACTCGAGGATGCTGGCCGGAGGGAACTTCGGGGCGCCGCCGAAGCCGCCGTTCGACTTGTCGAAGTTCGCCCGCAGGTGGGAGATCGCGGCGTTCATGATCGCCTCGTCGATCGGCTGGGACGACTGCTCGATCTTGCCCACGGCTCCCAGCGACTCCCTGATCCGCGCCGAGGCCTCCCGGAGCTCCTCGCGCTGATTGCGGTAGGCGCCGGCGGTCGCCTCGAGGACCTGCCTGAAGCTGGGCATCCCCTGGCGGGGCTGGGGCGGGAAGTAGGTGCCGCCGTAGAAGGGCACGCCCTCGGAGTCGAGGAACACCGTCAGTGGCCAGCCGCCCTGGCCCGTCATTCCCTGGACGGCCTCCATGTAGATGTCGTCGACGTCGGGCCGCTCCTCGCGGTCGACCTTGATGGGGACGAAATGCTCGTTCATGTAGGCGGCGGTCTCGGCATCCTCGAAGGACTCGCGCTCCATCACGTGGCACCAATGGCAGGCGGAATAGCCGATCGAGAGCAGGATCGGCTTGTCCTGCTCGGCGGCCTCCCCGAGCGCCTCCGCGCCCCACGGCCGCCAGTCGACCGGGTTGTCCTTGTGCTGCAGGAGGTAGGGGCTGGTTTCCTCGGCGAGGCGATTGGCCATCGAGGTCAGGCTACCCAGCCCTTTTCCGGTTTGACATCGTCGCCCTCGATGAAATGATGCCGCCACCCGATCAACGGAGCCGCGATGAAGGACCTGACGGTGATCATGGAGGACCGGCCCGGCAAGCTGGCTGACCTGGGGGAGGCCACCGGCAAGGCGGGGGTGAACATCGAGGGCCTCTGCGCGATGGTCGGAGATGGCAAGGGGCTGATCCACATCCTCGTCGAGGACGGCGAGGCCGGGCGGAGGGCGCTCGAGGACGCCGGCATCAAGGTGGCGGACGAGCGCGAGGCGGTCGTGGTCGACCTCCACGACAAGCCCGGGGCGATGGGCGAGATCGCACGGGACCTCGCCGACGCCGGGGTCAACATCGACGTCGCCTACACGATCTTCAGCGGCGTCCGCCTGGTGATCCTCACCGAGGATGTCGAGGCGGCGCGCGGCGCGCTCGACCTGAACGGCGCCTCGGGCTAGGCAGAACGCGAACGGCCCCCGAAGGGGCCGTTCGCGATGTCTGGGAGCGCGGTGTTGCTGCCACTACGGGCACCGCTTGAGCGTGTCTGGGCCCGATCCGCCCTGGCGGCTGTCGCGATTCTTGCCGCCATTCAGGAGGTCGTTGCCGCTCTTGCCCTTGAGGCGATCGCGGCCCGCCTTGCCCTTGAGGACGTCGCCGGACTTGCCCCCGTTCGCCAGATCGGGCCCGCCGCCGGCGATGACGGTGTCGCCGCCGTCCTGGCCGAAGACCTGGTCGGCTCCGGCACCGGAGCAGATCAGATCGCCGCCGCCTCCGGCGAAGACCTGGTCGTTGCCCTCGTAGGTGACGATCACGTCGCCACGAGAGGTGCCCGTGATCACGTCGTCACCGGCCGTCCCGACGATCGTCGGGGCCGCGCAGCTGGCCTGGCCCTTCTGCTGGCCGCCCTTGCCCGGCTTGCTCACGGTCGTCGCCGCGGTAGCCGAGTTGTTCGCACCGTTCGTGTCCAGGAGCGAGGCCACGCTTGCGGTGTTCGAGAGCGTCCCGCTCTTCTTCGCCTTGACGACGATGGTCACGGTTTGGTTGCTCCCGGCCGTGACCGTCCCGAGTTCACACGTGACGGTGTCGCCCGTCCGCTTACAGGTGCCCGCCGTGCTCGTCGCCGAGACGAAGTCGACGTCCTTCGAAGCGGGCAGGTTGTCCGTGACGACGACGTTCTCCGCGTCGGCCGTGCCGCCCGTCCCGTTGTTGGTGACCCTGATCGTGTAGGTCAGGTTGTTGCCCTCGACGACCGGGTCCGGACTGTCGGTCTTGGTGATCGACAGGTCCGTCGGCCCGGGAGCCGCCGAGGCGCCGCCCGAGTAGGCGATCAGCATCACAACGAGGGCCCCCAGGATCACCGCTGAAGCCCCCACGAGCCGAGGCGCACTCGCTCGTCTCTCGGTGTGGTCGATGCGCATCTATCCCTCCCTGGTAGGGGTTGTTCTACTCAACACATAGAGCGTTCCCGGAGGGCCCGGGGTTACGCCTGAGATTTACGAGCCGCTGACATCGGCCGCGAACGCCTCGAAGGCGGCGACGTAGCGGTCGATGTGCTCCCGCTCGTGGGCGATCGAGAGGGTCCACTCCTCCTCGACGCCCGGCGTCATGAAGATGCCGTGGTTCATGTGATAGAGCCAGGCGAGGGTGGAGAGGTCTCCGTCGACCTTGGTGAGGTAGTCGCGGTACTCGTAGATCGGCTCGGGGGCAAAGATGACGCAGCCCTTGGCGCCGAGACCCTGCGTGTAGGCGGGCAGGCCGTACCTGTCGATGATCTCCTGGCAGCGCGCTTTGAGCGTCTCGTTGGTCGCCTCGAGCTTCTCGTAGGCGTCGGGCGTGAGCACCTTGGTGAGGGTCGCCTCGGCGGCGGCCATGACGAGAGGATTGCCGTTGAAGGTGCCGATCTGATGGACCTTGTCCGAGGCGACCACCTCTCCCAGCTCGGCGGTCATCCCGATCGCGCCGCCCGGGTAGCCGCCGCAGATCGCCTTGGCGAGGCAGATCATGTCCGGCCTCACGCCGAAGCGCTGGGTGGCGCCGCCGTAGGAGATCGTGGCGCCCGTCTTCACCTCGTCGAAGATCAGCCTCACCCCGTGCTCGTCGCAGAGCTCGCGGACGCGCTCGAGATAGCCGTCCTTCGGCGGGATGATGTTGATGTTCATCATCGCCGGCTCCATGATCAGCCCGGCGACCCTGCCCTCGTACTTCTTCAGGACTCCCTCGAGAACCTCGGCGTCGTTGAAGGGGACGGGGCGCGTGAGCTCGACGATCGCCTGCGGGTAGCCGTGCCCGAAGGGGATCGGGTTGGGGCTCTCCCGTGGGCCGAGCTCGTCGAGCTCCGGGTAGCAGGAGACCATCACCGCGTCGTGATGCCCGTCGTAGGAGCCCTCGATCTTGATGATCAGGTCCCGGTCAGTGGCGCCGCGGGCCAGGTGGATCGCCGACATCGTCGACTACGTGCCGGAGTTCGCGAAGCGCCACTGGGGGAGCCCGAAGCGCTCGACAAGGTTCTGCGCCGAGACGATCGAACCGTTGGTCGGCGCAGCAAAGTGAGTTCCCTCGTCGTGGCGCGCCTTGACCGCGTCGCCGATCACCGGATTCGCGTGTCCCGCGCACATGACGCCGAAGCCGTTGTGAAAGTCGACGTACTCGGAGCCGTCGACGTCCCAGACCAGCGCGCCCTTGCCGCGGTCGATGTAGACCGGCCATGGGTCGTTGAGCTGGAAGGAGGAGGGGACTCCGCCCGGCATCACCTTGCGTGCCCGGTCGAAGTATTCGGCAGAGGTGGGGGTGTGCTCTCGGAAGCGCGCCATCTGCTCCTCCGTGAGCCTGTTGATCAGCTTGCGGTCGATCGACGATTCGGCTTCCGTTGCCCGCTGTGCCATCAGGCCTTGAGCGTATCGGGGAGCGGTTCGCGGGCGGCGGCTCCACCGATGAAGCCCGCGCTCAAGGCGGCGCATGCCAGCGCCGCGGCTGCCGCGAGGTAGAAGGCGGCGCTGTACCCGCCGAGCGCCGCGGCGGCGCCGACGAGGGGCGAGCCGACCAGCATGCCGAGGTCGAAGTTGGCCGTGAAGGTCCCCATCGCCACGCCGCGCCGCTCGGGCCCCACGCGGTTGATGGCGACCAGGGAGAGCGAGGGGAAGAGCAGCGAGAAGGCGGCGCCCATCCCGATCGCGCCGATGATCACCAGTGCCAGGTCGCTGGCCGCACCCAGCAGGATCAGCCCGATCGTCTCGATCAGGGCGGCCCCGACGGCACAGCGTGCTGCGCCGATCCGATCGGGCAGCCCGCCCGCGACGAGGCGAGTGGCCACGACGGTCGCGGCGAAGACGCTGAACACCCCGGGCCCGTGGCCGATTCCCCGTTCGTCCAGGCTGAGGACGATGAAGGCCGAGACCGCCGCGAAGCCGACCACGCTGAGAGCGAAGGTGGCTCCGGGGCCGAGCGCCTCGCGAGAGATGAACGGGCCCCGGTCGGCGTCGTCGATGGCCGCGTACTGCTCCGGGAGCCTCGAGGCGATCAGTGCTCCGATCAGCGGGGCCCCCATGGCGAATGCCCAGACGAGGTGGAACCCGCCCGCGTCCTGCAGCAGCACCCCTATAGGTGGGCCGAGGGTGAGGCCGGTCCAGATCGCCAGGCCGTAGAGGCCGATCATTCGCCCACGGCGCTCCTCGGGGGCCAGGTCGACGTTCCAGGCCGAGCCCGCCGTGAAGACCGTGCCCTCGCCGGCGCCGAGGAAGAAGCGGGCGACGATCAGTCCAGGGATCCCGGCCGGGACGAAGTAGAGAGCACCGGCGATCGCGGCGAGCAGGGCGCCCGCGATCACGGTCGGCCTGCGGCCCCGTCGGTCGGCGAGGTTGCCGGCGATCGGACGGCAGACGATCCCCGTGAACGCGAACGCCCCGGTCACGATTCCGACCTCGAGATCGGAGCCGTTCAGGTTGTCCTTCACGTAATGGGGGAGCACCGCGAGCGTCGCGCCCACCGCGAGCAGCCCGAGGTTGGTGACGATGAAGATGCCGGCGAACGCGGCCCACTCGGAGTCCAGGCGGATCCAGGCGCGAACCGCCGCCGTCGAGCGCCAGGTGGACATCAGGAATCGGGTTGCTCCTCTGGCGCCCCGCGGGTCGCGCTGTCGCGCCACCTCGCATCGGCGCTGCCGTCCCGCATCACCCGCAGCTCGGCGCGCCGGATCTTTCCGCTCGGGGTCTTGGGCAGCTCATCCGCGAACTCGACTATCCGGGGGTACTTGTAAGGGGCCGTGACCCGCTTGACGTGGTCCTGGAGCTCGGAGGCGAGCTGATCGGAGGGCTCGCCGTTCGCCAGCACCACGATGGCCCTGATCACCGAGCCGCGATCCTCGTCCGGCGCGGGGACGGCGGCTGCCTCGGAGACGGCGGGGTGCGAGACGAGTGCCGATTCGACCTCGAATGGGCCGACGCGATAGCCGGCCGTGATGATGATGTCGTCGTCTCGGCCTTCGAACCAGAGGTAGCCGTCCTCGTCCTGGCGGACGTGGTCTCCAGTCGACCACCACTCTCCCTCGAAGGGCGGCTCGCCGAGGTAGTGGCTGAAGAAGCTGGGGATGGACCCGGGGCGGACCTGCAGGTCTCCCTCGACCAGCCGGGTCTCGACCCCGGGCAGGGGCCTGCCCATCGACCCGTCACGCTTCGGGTCGTCGTCGTCCGGGCGCATCCCGGTGATGGCGCCCGTCTCGCTCTGACCGTAGCCGTCCCCGATCGTGAGGCCAATGCGCTCGCGGAAGAGGCGGATCACGTCGGGGTTGAGCGGCTCGCCCGCAGAGACCATCCGGTGCAGTGACGGAATCGGCCCGAGCTCCGCTCTCTTGGCGAGGAGCCGGTACTCGGTGGGCGCCTGGCAGAGCACGTTGACCTCCTCTCGCTCCAGGATCTCCAGGCGCTGGGCGGGATCGAAGCGGCCGTCGTGGAGCAGGGCGGCGGCCCCGCTCAGCCAGGGCGCGACGAAGACGTTTCGGGTCGACTTGGACCAGCCGGGGGCGGCGGTGCACCAACACAGGTCGCCCTCTTGCGCCCCCACCCAGTGCTCGGCCTGGAGCCGCTGGCCGAGCAGGTAACGCTGCGGATAGACGACCCCCTTCGGGTCCCCTGTTGTGCCCGAGGTGAAGATGATCACCGCCGGGTCATCGGGGTCGAGGTCGGCCACGTCGGCCGGCGTCTCCTGGGCGAGGTCCTCGTCGAGCGCCCCAGCGACCTCGGTCAGGTTCATTGCCGGCACCCCCTCGGGGAGCTCTCCGAGCAGTTCCTCCTGGCCGATGCAGAGCTTCGGATCTGCCGCGTCGACCCTCACCTCGAGATCCTTGCGGCGGAGCTGCGGATTGCAGGGCATCGCCACCGCACCCATCCGGAAGCAGGCGAGCATCGCCAGGACCCACTCGATTCGGCTGCCGACGAGGGTCATGAGCGCGTCACCTCGCTCGACCCCGCGTGCCGCCATCGCCCCCGAGAGCCCCGCGCTGCGCGCGATCAGCTCCCCGAAGTGCCACTCGCGACGATTGCCCCCGGCGTCGATGGCGACGATCCCGAGGCGGGACGCCGGCGAGGCCTCCATCACGTCCTCGATGAAGTTCACGCGCCTAGTCTGACGCGACTACCTCTCTCGGCCGATGCCGAGCAGCCCAGGGCCCCGCCGCGGCTGTCGTCTGCATCAGCGCCCTCGATGGCACCCCAGCTAGCGCTAGCGGCGCAGCTCCGTGCCGTCGTAGAGCTTCTTGACGACCACCCCGCCCGGGGGGGCCGCCTCGACACAGAGGTTGCAGAGGACGCACTCGTCGAGGTTCTCGGGGACGACCACGACGTGCCCCTCCTCGTTCGCGTAGATGTCGACCGGGCAGACCTCCTCGAGCTTCGCGGCGATCTCGGCGTCGTCGCGGATCTCCTCGGAGACCTCGACGTCGATGAAGACACCATGCATCTCCCGGGTGTCGGCCATCAGACCCCACCCCTGCCATTCGCGCTCGCAGGCTCACGCGCGGCTCCCAGCCGTGACTTGACGGCATCCGGGATCTCGTCGATCCGCTCGACCACCGGAATTCCGGCGGACTCGAGACGGGCGATCTTCTCCGTGGCCGAGTCCTCGGCCCCCTCGACGATCGTCCCGGCGTGGCCGAAGCTCATCCCCTTCATCTCCTCCTCGTCCATGAACTTGCCGGCCATGAAGGCGACGATCGGCAGCGCTGAGTCGTTTTCCTCTCGCCAGTCGACCAGTTCGGCCTCCATCCGCCCGCCGGGCTCCGTGTAGATCACGATCGCCTCGGTCTGCTCGTCCTCCTCGAAGAGGGGCATGAGCTCGGCGTAGGTCGAGCCGATGATCGCGTCGCCGCCGATTGAGACCGCGGTGGAGACGCCGAGGCCGGCGGCGGTCAGGGTCGAGGAGATCTCGGTCGTCATGCCGCCCGAGCGAGACATCACGCCGATCGAGCCGGGCTCGTAAGCCTTGGCGGCGTCCTTGGCCGGACCGCCGATGCCGCCCATCTTGCCGACACCCGGCGCGATGATCCCCAGGCAGTTGGGGCCGATGATGCGGGCGCCTCGCAGGCTGGCGAGCTCGACCATCTGGGCGACGTCGCTGCGTGGGATCCGCTCGGTGACCACGACGATCAGCTTGATGCCGTTCTCGATCGCCTCGAAGACGGCGTCCTTGGTGAAGGCGGGGGGGACGGTGACGACCGAGCCGTCGATCGGGGAGCCGTGGTTGGCGACCGCCTGCTCGACGGTGTCGAAGACCGGCACGCCGTGGACGTCGCGGCCCTTGCGGCCCGGGGTGACTCCGCCGACCACCTTGGAGCCGTAGTCAAGGCACTCCCTGGTCAGGTTGACCGCCTCACGGCCGGTGATGCCCTGGACGATGAAGGTGAAGTCCTCGCTCAGCAGGATCGACATCAGGCAGCAGCCCCCTGAACCTTCTCGACGGCCTCGCCGGCCGCGTCCCACATCGAGGTGGAGCGGTCGCGGAACTCGACGCCGTAGCGGTTGAGGATCTTCGCCCCCTCCTCCTCCCAGGCGCCGGGGATGCGGAAGACGGTGATCGTCTCGGCCGGGTCCTTGCCGAGCTCCAGGCAGGCCTTGATCACGCCGCGGGCGACGATGTCGACGCGGGTGTTGGAGACGATCGACATCATCACGGCGATCTTCTCGACCCCATCCTTCTTCAGGACCTCCTTGGCGAGGCCGCAGGACTTGGCGACGGAGGGGTTGCCGCCGATCTCGGCGTAGTTGGCGGGCTTGCCGCCCTGGCTGCGGACAGCGTCGGTGAGGGTGAGTGAGCCGCCACCGGCGCCGATCACCAGCCCGAGGTCGCCCTCGAAGCCGTGGTCCTTGCCCTGGATGACGCCGCGGTGGTCGGCCTCGTCGATCGCCTTGACGTTGCGCTCGAACTCCGAGGGCTCATAGAGCTCGCGCGGCTCCTCGAGCTCGACGCCGATCTCCTTGAGCATCTTCTGGTGGCGGCCGACGGCCTCGTCCTCCATCTCCATGTGAGCGTCGAGGGCGACGAAGTCGCCATCGGAGAGGCGCGCCAGCGGGTTGATCTCGGCCAGGGTCATGTCGTAGTCGCGCTGCAGCTGGGCGAGCCGGGCGAGGATGGGGGTGGCGCGCGTGAGCTCGCGGCCGGTCAGACCGCCGGCCGCCGCGACGACCTCCTTGGCGCGGAAGTCCGGGATGGGGTGGAGGTTGGAGAGATGCCCGCGGCCGACGTGGTCGGGGTGCTGATCGGCGACCTCCTCGATCTCGATCCCGCCCATGTCCGAAAAGAGCATCATCGGGCGCTTGGCGCGGCCGTCCCAGAGGACCGCCGCGTAGTACTCCTGCTCGACCTCGGCCTTCGGGTCGACGAGCACGCCGACCGGCATGTGGCCGTTGATCTCGAGCTCGAGGATCTCGGCGGCCTGGGCCTCGGCCTCCTCGGGGGTGTCGGCGAACTTGACGCCGCCCGCCTTCATGCGACCGCCGGTCAGGACCTGCGACTTGATCACCGTGGGCCCGCCG
>DATGDO010000231.1:0-1980 GCA_035310805.1 Solirubrobacterales bacterium | reverse complement strand
GATCGCTCCGGATGGCGATCGCTACCGCCGCGTGGTGCCCTCCCCCGAGCCCCGCGCGATCATCGAGCTGAGGACGATCCGGCTGCTGCTGGAGGCAGGCGTGCTCGTCGTCTGCGTAGGAGGGGGCGGGATCCCGGTCCTGGCCGACGAGGGCGGGCTACTACAGGGCGTGGAGGCCGTGATCGACAAGGACCTGGCCGCCGGGCTGCTCGCAAGCGCGCTCGAAGCGGACTCGCTGCTCCTGCTCACCGACGTCGCCGCCGTCGAGGCCGCCTGGGGCACGGCCGACGCCCGACCGCTCGGCCAGGTCTCCGCGGCCGAGCTGCGCGAGATGGACTGGGACCCGGGGTCGATGGGACCGAAGGTCGAGGCCGCTTGCCGGTTCGCCGAGCTCCGCGGAGGCCTCGCCGCGATCGGCGCCTTGCAGGACGCCGGGTTGATCCTCAGTGGCGAGCGGGGCACGCGAGTGAAGGCATGAGCGGGGTCGAGCTGACCACGGCGCCCGAGGTGGTCAAGACCGAGGGCTGCTACCGGACCGATCCGTTCTTTCCCGGCCGCCGTGAGGTCAAGCGCCTGACCGGCAACTACAAGATGCCCACGCTCGTACTAGACAAACGGCACGATCATCGATGGCTCCTGGAACATCGTCGAGTGGGCGCGCAGCAACGAGGCCCATGAGCTGCGGGGAGTGGGCGTTTCGGAGGAGAACTTCGAGCAGCATCCCGCCTAGGGATCCCAGGGTGCCGGCTTTGCTTCGGCAAGGCGACGGCGCTCCTCCTCGCGCCTCCGCGCCTCGCGCCTGCCGATCAGCTGCGCCCCGGAACCGACGATTCCGCCCGCATAGACGACGAGGACGACATCGACGGCGTCCAAGTTGGCGTCCCAGCCCTCGCCTCCCAGTGCTCCCGCGATGGCGAGGGCAGCCCCGCCGATCACCAGCATCACGAAGCCGTAGATCAGGGTCCCGAGTACGAACTCCAGTACTTCTCGGCCGGTTGGCCAAGGGAGCTTCACGCGCTGATCCTATTTGGGCGTTTCGCGCCTTCTTGCGGGTCTTCAGTCCTAGCGGAGGGGGTGGGATTCGAACCCACGAGGGACCCAAAGGCCCCTAACGGTTTTCGAGACCGCCCCGTTCAACCGCTCCGGCACCCCTCCATATGTCGGGTTGCTCCTACGGAGCACCCTCCGTCAGGCCAAGGCTAGCCGCCTAGGCACCGGTGGGCAGCTTGCCCTCGAGCACGTAGCGGAGCACGTCGACCACCTGCTCAGGGGTCTCCGCGGTCGCCATTGCGGCGCGATCGATCTCCTTGAGCGCGTGGGTCGTCTCTGGGTCGTGGAGGGTGATGATCGGCTTGCCGAGCGCGGCCGCGAAGCCGGCGTCGAAGGCCGCGTTCCACTGCTTGTACTTGTCGCCGAAGCGGACGACCACTACGTCGGCCTGCCGGATCATCGTCTGAGTGCGGATCGCGTTGACGCCCGCGCCCTTGTGGTCCTTCCAGAAGCCCTCCGACTCCTCACCGAGGATCGCGACACCGACGTCATCGGAGGCGCCATGGTCGGTGACCGGAGCGCTGAAGCTGACGTCGAGGCCGGCCTTCTCGGCGCCCTCGGAGATCCGCTCCCGCCAATCGGAGTGGATCTCACCCGCCAGGTACACGCTCCATGCCATTGCCGGAGTTATACGCGACGCGCGTACCACCCAAACGGGCGAGCCGCATTACCCTTCGATCCCTCGGAGAGGTGTCCGAGTGGCTTAAGGAGCTCGCTTGGAAAGCGAGTGGGCGGGTTGACCGCCTCGTGGGTTCGAATCCCACCCTCTCCGCCTGAATGAAGCGAAGCGAGGCGCTCCAGCGCGTGCTCTTCCCGATGATCGAGGAGCGCCTACCGCCCGACGAGCTCGGCGAGCCGGCTCAGAGGATCGACGAGGCGGAGCGCTCCGGCTGAGGCGGAACCGGGGCTGGCCCGCTCCTTTCCCCCTCC
>DATGDO010000230.1:0-2723 GCA_035310805.1 Solirubrobacterales bacterium | reverse complement strand
GGCGTCCCCGACGTAGGCGTCACGCGGGTCCTCCCTGGCCGGGACTCCGGCGAGCTCCAGGCCATCGGGAAGCTCGGTCGGCAGGTCCTTGGCGGAGTGGACCCCCAGGTCCACCTCGCCGTCGATCAGCGCGCGCTCGATCTCCCTGACGAAGCGGGCCTTGTCACCGCCGGGCGCGCCGCCGTCGGCGGGGTCCCGGCGAGTCCCCTCGTCCCCGGAAGCCCTGATGGTGACGATCTCGGCGTCGCCGAGCGCCTTCGCGACGAGCTCCGCCTGCGCGAGGGCCAGGGCGCTGCCACGGGTCCCGAGCCGAAGCGGGGCCTCAGCCATCGTGCTCAGCCGCGCTCGTTGCGACGTCGCCTCTCGTCGAGGGAGGCGACGTCGGCGCCCTCTGCGGCTTCGGGCTCGGTGCCCGCATCGAGCCCGAAGAGCTCGCGGAGCGCGCTCACCCGAAGGTAGGCGTCCTCGCGGTCGGCGAGCCCCTTGATCCTCACGGTCGGCTCGTGCAGGAGCCGGTTGGCGATCGCCCGGGCGAGCTGTTCGATCCGCTCGCGGTCGGTGGCGGAGAGGCTCTCCCAGCGGGTGGCGTTCTCGGCGAGCACCTGCGAGACGATCGAGTCGGCTCGCTCGCGCAGCGCGGTGAGCGTCGGCATCACTTCCTGCGCGGCGAGCCAGCGCTCGAAGCGGGCGAGCTCGGAGTCGAGGATCGCGCCGGCGCGGCGCGCCTCGGCCTCCCGACCGGAGGCGTTCTGCTCCACGATCGCCTGGACCTCGTCGACGTCGTAGAGGGTGACGCCCTCGACCTCCCGGCACTCCGGATCGATGTCACGTGGCACGGCGAGGTCGATCAGGAGGAGCGGGGCGCCCTCGCGCTGTCCCATGATCACCGCGAGCTCGGAGCGCTCGATCAGGTGATGAGGCGAGTTGGTCGCCGAGACGACGATGTCAGCGCCGGCGAGCTGGACCGGGAGCTCGTCGATGCGTACCGCGCTGCCCCCGAAGCGCTGTGCGAGAGAGATCGCCCGGCTGTAGCCGCGGTTGGCGATGAAGACCGCGTCCGAGCCGCGCGCGGCGAGCGCCCGGGCCGTGAGCTCCGAGGTCTCGCCCGCGCCGAGCAGCAGCACCCGCCGGGCGGAGAGGTCACCGAGGTTGCGTTGCGCGAGCTCGACCGCGACGGAGGGGATCGAGACGCCCTTCTCGCCCACGGTGGTCTCGCTGCGGGCCCGCTTGCCGGCGGCGAGCGCACCGCGGAACATCCTGTTGAGGATCGGGCCGGTGGCCCCCTCGACCAGGGCAAGCTCGTAGGCGCGCTTCACCTGGCCCTGGATCTCCGCCTCGCCCACGATCATCGAGTCGAGCCCGGAGGTCACCCGGTAGAGATGCCTGGTGGCCTCGGCGCCGCGGAGCGAGTAGAGCGGGCCGAGCAGCTCGGTCGGCCGGATCCCGGCCTCGCGCGCAAGCACTCCGAGCCCGGCTGCCTCGGCTTCGACCGAGTCGGTGGCGACCAGGTAGAGCTCGGTTCGGTTGCAGGTGGAGAGCGCGGCCGCCTCGCTGATCGGCTCCTCGGAGACGAGCGCGTTCAGGACGCCCGCGGCGCGACCCTCGGTGAGGGCGAGCTGCTCCCGGAGCGCGAGGGAGGCGGTCCGGTGGGAGACCCCGAGCGCGAGCAGGCCGCTCATCCGCGGCCTCCCTGTCGCACCGCCTCGATCTCGTGCTCGCGGCCCCGGACGCTGCCGACGTCATGGCTCTCGCCCCGCCTGGAGGACCTGTCGGCGAGCTCGGCGAGGGAGCGCAGCTCCCGCTGGATCCGCTCGAGCTTGGCGGCCATGATCGCCACGTAGACCAGCAGCAGGAGGAGGAAGACCAGATAGGCGCCCCCGACGTAACGGTCGGCGTTCTCGATCGCCAGCGGGATCACGTGGCCGCCTCCAGCGCCCTGCGGATCCGGCTCAGATTCCCCGAGGCGGACTTGGCGCTGAGCTCGAACCAGACCAGGGTCGCCCAGAGCAGTCCCACGCCTGCCAGGCAGACGAGGAAGGCGAAGAGCATCGACCCGGGCAGGCCGCCGGCCGAGGAAAAGGTCCGCGGGTGGATCAGGGGCTGCGCGAGCCGCACGGCGAGGAAGTTGAGGGGTACGAATGCCCCGGCGGTGATCGCGAAGACCGAGGCATAGCGGGACTGACGATCCCGGTCCTCGATCGCGTACCGCAGCGGGTAGTAGGTGGCATAGAGCAGGAAGACGATCAGGAAGCTGACCAGGGTCGGTTCCCGCCACTCCCACCAGACGCCCCAGGATCCCTTCGCCCAGATCGCGCCGGTGAGCAGGACGGCGAGCCCGAAGATCACCGAGATGTGGATCGAGACGTAGGAGCGGGCGTCGTGCTTGGGGTCGCCGGTCCGCAGGTGCAGGATCGCGTGGACGGCGGCGACCATGAAACCGACGAGCGCCACCGTCGCGAGCGGCACGTGCAGGTAGAAGATCTTCTGGATGAAGCCCTGGTCCGCGTCCTCCGGGGCATAGAGGAAGGCCAGCGCGTAGCCAGCACCCATCACCAGGACCGTGGCGACCGCCAGGCGGCGAAGGGTTATCGATCTGAGCGCTGTGGCCATTCGATGATCCCGGGCTAGTCCTCGAGCAGGAAGTCGAAGGTCGCGTAACCGACCAGGAGGAAGATCAGATCGTAGAGGCCGAGCAAGCCGAGCCACGTGCCGAAGCGCCCGTA
>DATGDO010000229.1:0-3654 GCA_035310805.1 Solirubrobacterales bacterium | reverse complement strand
CTGCCAGAGGGTCGAGTCCATCGCCGTTTCTTACGCGAATTGGCCCGATTAGGGAAGCTAGGAGACGATTATATGATTCTTACGTGAACGTAAGAATAGAGAGCGCGAGGAGGCGGGGGCGCTTTCGCCCGGGCGTCGCCGCGGAGCACCAGCACTACAAGTGGTGGGCCCTGAGCTGCACGAGCCTCGGGATGCTGCTCGCCACGATCAACTCCGGGACTCTGATCATCGCCCTCCCCGACCTGGAGCGATCCCTCGGCACCACCCTCCTCCAGCTCGTCTGGGTGATCCTCGCCTACATGATCGCCTCGACCGTCCTGGTGCTCACCGCGGGGCGCCTCTCGGACCTCTTCGGCCGCAAGAAGGCCTACGTCGGCGGCTTCGTCCTCTTCACGCTTGCCTCGCTCGGAGCGGGGTTCTCCGCGGACGGCACCGAGCTGATCCTCTGGAGGATCGTGCAGGGCGTCGGCGGAGCGCTGCTCTTCGCGAACGCCGCCGCGCTGGTGACCGACGCCTTCCCGCGCGAGCAGCTCGGCCTGGCGATGGGCACCAACACGATGGTGGCCGCCGTCGGCCTGGTGATCGGGCCTGTCCTCGGCGGCGCCCTCGTTGCGATCTCCTGGCACTGGGTCTTCTGGTTCAACGTGCCGCTCGGCGCGGCCGGCGCGATCTGGGGCGGCCTGGTTCTCCACGAGCTCTCCGCGCGCGACCCCGAGCGCGGCCTCGACCTGCTCGGCGCCACGGTGTTCGTCGCCGGGCTCACCGGGCTCGTCTACGGCCTCTCCCGCGGCGGGCTCTCCGGCTGGAACGACACGCTGGTGATCGGCTCCCTGATCGCGGCGGTGGTCCTGCTGCCGGCGTTCGTCGTGATCGAGCGGTTCGCGAAGGCGCCGATGCTCGACCTCTCGATCTTCAGCAACCGGATGTTCTCGGCTGCCACGGGCGCTGCGTTCATCAACGGCCTCTCGCGGTTCGCCCTGCTCTTCGTGTTCGTCTTCTACTTCCAGGGCGTGAAGGGCGACGACCCGATCACCGCCGGGATCAAGTTGACCCCGATGGCGATCGGCATGCTGATCTCCTCCCCGCTGGCCGGGATCTGGGCCGACCGCCGGGGCTCTCGCGCCCTCGCCGCGCTCGGGATGCTGGTCAGCGCGCTCGCCCTCGCCGGGATGACCACGCTCGGCCGGGACAGCCCGTACTGGCAGAGCACGCTCTGGCTGGCGATCGTCGGCATCGGCTCGGGGATGTTCAACTCGCCCAACACCGCGGCGATGATGGGCACCGTTCCGGCCAGGCGCAGGGGCATCGCGGCGGGCGCGCGGATGATGCTCCAGAACACCGGCGCGGTGATCTCGATCGCGTTCGTGATCGCCGTCGTCACCGCGGCGGTGCCAAAGACCGTCCTCTTCAAGATCTTCTCCGGCCTGGCGTCGGGCCTCTCCAGCACCGAGCTCGACCCCTTCATCCACAACATGCGCACCGCGCTCTGGGTGCTCGCCATCACCTCGCTGATCGGAGCCGGCGTCTCGCTGCTGCGGCCGCGTCACGCCGGACAGGAGGACGAGGCCTCGGAGGAGGCGCGCGGCCTCGCCCATCGGGTGCCGGCATGAGCGAGGAGCGCCGCTTCCGGATCGGCGACCTGGCGAAGCTCACCGGGACCACGCCGAGGACGATCCGCTACTACGAGGAGATCGGCCTGCTGGCCGCCGAGCGGCCGCGCGAGCCGGGCGCTCACCGAACCTACGGGGAGGAGGACCTCGAGCGGCTCCGGGAGCTGCTCCGCCTGCGCGAGCTACTCGGCATCTCGCTCGACGAGCTTCGCGAGCTGGCGGCCGCCGAGAGCGCGCGCGCCTCGCTGCGCCGCGAGTGGCATGCCGGCATCGAGGACCCTGTCCGGCAGCGGCAGGTGCTCGAGCAGTCGCTCGGTCACATCGACAACCAGCTCGCCCTCCTCCGCCACCGCCGCGACGAGATCGAGGCGCTCTGCGGAGAGCTCGAGACGAGGCGGCGGCGCGTCCGCGACCGGCTGCGGGCGATCGGCCGCCGCACGGGCGGTCGCGCTACGGCAGGCTGACCTCACCGTCGATCACGGGGATCACCCCGCCGCCCACCCGCGGGCGTCCATCGACCATCTCGACCTCGAGCACGCTTGGCCGACCCATCTCATCGCCCTGGCGGATCGCCAGACGGTCCCAACCGATGCGCTGCGAGAGGTAGGCGCCGAGCGGGCCGGCGGCCGACCCGGTCGCGGGGTCCTCGCCCATCTCGGGTGTGCGAGTGAACGAGCGGGCGCGGACCCTGCCATCCTCCGGCTCGCACCAGGCGAGGTAGATGACGATCGAGCCGTGGGGCTCGGAGAGCTCGAAGATCGTCGAGTAGTCGGGCAGCGCCCGGGCGAGCGCCTCGTGCTCCGCCACCGGCGCCATCACCTGCGGCATTCCGGTCGAGACGACCTGCGGAGGCAGCTCGCGGTGAGCGTCCTCGGCCCGCAGTCCGACCGCCGTCATCACCGCGTCGCGCTCCAGCTCGGGCCCGAACACGGCCTCGTTCTGGAGCATCGAGGCGCGCCAGCCGCCGTCCCCCTTGCGGACCTCGACCGGCTGCAGGCCGGCGCCGGTCTCCTGGACGAAGCTGGCCTCCTCGAGGCCCCGCCAGCGCGCCACCGCCACGGCCGTCCCCAGCGAGGGGTGGCCGGCGAAGGGAAGCTCCTCGTGGGGGTCCCAGATCCGGTTGCGGTAGGCGGCGCCCTCGGTCTCGGTCGACTGCACGAAGGTCGTCTCGGAGAGCCGCGTCTCCTGCGCCAGGGCGAGCATCGTCTCGTCGCTCAGCTGATCGGCGTCGTCCACCACCGCGAGCCCGTTTCCTGCCAGCGGCCGCTCCGCGAAGACGTCCAGCCAGGTGATCCGGTGGCCCATCTCCACATGATCGCGATCCTGCTTCGCGGTCCGTCGACTCGGCGTAAGTTCGGCGTAAGTTCTGCTTCGGGACCAACCCGACGAGGAGTGAGACATGCAGCCCGACTACCCCTTGACCTATTCGGTGGACTACCCGGATCGCGACCTGGACCGGCTGACCACCTTCTTCAGGATCTTCACCTTCATCCCGATCGCGATCGTGCTCGCCACGGTCTCCGGCGGGACGTATACGTTCAGCGGCGCCAACGGCACGGCGGCGGTCGCCGCGGCGGGCGGCCTCCTCTTTCTCGGCCCGCTGCTGATGATCCTCTTCCGCAAGAAGTACCCGCGCTGGTGGTTCGACTGGAACCGGGAGCTGCTCCGCTTCACCCAGCGGGTGTACGCCTACCTCGCGCTGATGAGCGACGTGTACCCGTCAACCGACGAGGAGCAGTACGTCCACCTCGAGATCGAGTACCCGAACGCCGAGACCGACCTGGCCCGCGGCATGCCGCTGGTCAAGTGGTTCCTCGCGATCCCGCACTACTTCGTGCTGATCTTCCTCTACATCGCGGCGGTCGTCTGCGTGATCATCGCCTGGTTCGCGATCTTGTTCACGGGCCGCTATCCGCGCTCGCTGTTCGACTTCGTGATGGGCGTGGAGCGCTGGGCGCTGAGGGTGATCGCCTACGCGTTCGTGCTGGTGACCGACAAGTACCCGCCCTTCTCGCTGCAGGAGTAGACGGCCGCGATCCGGGGT
>DATGDO010000228.1:0-3330 GCA_035310805.1 Solirubrobacterales bacterium | reverse complement strand
AACGAGGTGGGGCACTGGGTTCTCCGCGGCACCCCGCCGATGCCCAATCCTCAGAAGTAGCGGCGTATACCTCACTGGGAGCCCATCGCGCGTTCAGTCGGTGACGAGACCGGGGAACCGAGGAAGCCGCTGGTACTCACGAGGCGTAGGTTGTCGCTTCGAGACCATCCCGCCGAGGAGACGCCGATCAGAGCTGTGGTGATGCACGAGACCGGAGGCCCGGATGTCCTGCGGTACGAGGAAACGGAGCGGCCCCAGCCCGGTGACGGCGAGGTGCTGATCAGGGTCCGCGCCGCTTCTGTCAACCCGGTGGACTGGAAGTACCGGCGAGGATTCGTCGAGAAAGCGGTGCCGGTGGTGCTGGGTAGCGACGTGTCCGGCACGGTCGAGCTGTCGCGTGCCGAGGGATTTGCAGAGGGAGACGAGGTGTTCGGGCTCGCCGCGAGCGGCGGCTACGCGGAGTTCGCAAGCGCCCCAGCCGCCGTGATCGCGAAGAAGCCTGCCTCGATCAGCCACGTGCAGGCCGCCGCGCTGCCTGTGGCCGGGCTCACCGCCTGGCAAGCGCTGTTCGACCGCGGCGAGCTTCAAAGCGGGCAGACGGCGCTGATCGCGGGGGCCGCGGGTGGCGTGGGGCACTTTGCCGTGCAGTTCTCGAGGCTCGGCGGCGCCCGGACGATCGGGACCGGATCGTCGCGTAACCGCGACTTCCTGCTCGGTCTGGGCGCCGGGGAGTACGTCGACTACACGCAGCAGGACGTCGCCGAGGCGGCGAGCGGCGTCGACCTGGCGTTCGACACGGTGGGCGGCGAGACGACCGAGTCGCTGCTGCCGACCCTCGGCGAGGGAGGCATCCTGATCACGATCGCCGGCGCCCCTCCAGAGGAGGCGGCGCGGGAGCGCGGTCTGCGCGCGGAGCTGCTCGTGATGAGCCCAACTTCCGAGCAGCTGGCTCGGATCGCCGACTTGGTTGCGACCGACGATCTGCGCGTGGAGATCGCGGAGGCGCTCCCGCTCACCGAGATCCAGCAGGCACACGAACTCAGCGAGTCCGGGCACACCCGGGGGAAGATCGTCCTGACGGTCGGGACATAGTCTCCCGGTCCTTCGCCGCCATCCGCACCGAGCGTCGAAGCCCGGAGGTGACCGGGGAGGATCGGCCCGGCTTGAAGCTTCAGGCGTGCGACGGCTGGTCAGATCGCGCCGAGAAGAGTGCGCACCTGGGCGGCGATTTCGAGGTCCTCGCGCGCCTCGATGACGAGTGCCGTCACCCGGCTGTTCTGCGCGCTGATCGCGCAATCACCCTGAGCGTCCGCGTTGGCTCGCTCGTCAAGAGCAACGGAGAGGAACTCCAGGCCAGCGGCGGCGAGCGAGCGGATCTCGGCCGAGTTCTCACCGACTCCACCGGTGAACACGAGTGCATCGATCCCACCGAGCGAGGCGGCCATCATCGCGATATGGCCCCGTAGCCGGTGGACGTAGACGTCACGCGCCAGCTCGGCGTCCCGATCACCCGCCGCGATCCGCTCCAGGAGCCTGGGCATGTCGGGCGTGCCGGCAAGGCCGAGAAGACCTGACTCGTGCTCCAGTGCCTCCCCCATCTCGCGTTCATCGAGCGCCTCGCGCTCCAGCAGCCACAGGAGCATTCCGGGGTCCACCGAACCCGAGCGGGTCGCCATCACCAGCCCCTCCAGCGGCGTGAACCCCATCGTCGTGTCGATGGAGCGGCCGTCGGCGATCGCGGCCAGCGACGCCCCCGCGCCGAGATGGCAGACGATCAGGCGCCGCGGCCGCTCGTCGAGCAGCTCGGCGGCCCGGCGCGCCGCGTAGGAATGCGAAAGGCCATGGAACCCGTATCGCCGAAGGCCGAATCTCCGGCGCCAGCGCAGCGGTAGCGCGTAGGTGGCGGCGGCAGCCGGAATCGTCGAGTGAAAAGCCGTGTCGAAGCAGGCCACCGCCGGGACCCCGGGCAGGGCGTCGCTGACCGCGTCCAGGGCGGCCAGCGACTTCGGCTGATGCAGGGGCGCAAGGTCGATCAGCTCCCGCAGCGCCCGCTCGACCGCGGCATCGATCCTGACAGGGTCCTGAAAGCGCTCGCCTCCGTGGACGATGCGGTGCCCGATCGCATCCGGTTCGGGCATCTCGGCGAGAGCCCGGGCCAGCTGGTCGCGGTCAAGCTCACCCCGCTCAGCCGGCAGAGCGGGCGCTGCGAGCAGCTCGTCGTCAGCCCCGAGGACTCGAAGCTTGACGCTGCTCGACCCCGCGTTGACCGTCAGTACGTGCAAGCGTCTAGCCGGAATCGGCTGGTGGGCGTGGGTCGCCGGTGGTGCCGGTGGGTTCGCTCGCGTCCCCCTCCGCTTGCCAGCTCCATTCCCGAACATCAGGAGAGTCGTCGCCCACCTCGCGCGTGTAGGCACGGTGGCGCAGGCGCTCGTCGAGCATCTCCTGGCGCAGCTCGGCGGCTTGCTCGCCGAGGCCGGGCACTCGGTCGATCACGTCGTTGACCAACCCGAAGCGGTCGAGGTCGTTGAGCATGACCATGTCGAAGGGCGTCGTGGTCGTTCCCTCCTCCTTGTAGCCGCGGACATGGAGGTTGTCGTGATTGGTCCGGCGGTAGGTGAGACGGTGGATCAGCCAGGGATAGCCGTGGTAGGCGAAGATCACCGGGCGGTCATCGGTGAAGAGGGCGTCGAACTCAGGGTCGGACATCCCGTGGGGATGCTCGCTCGGCGGCTCGAGTCGCATCAGATCGACGACGTTGACCACCCGGACGCGCAGATCCGGGAGCCGCCGGCGCAGGATCGCCGCCGCCGCGACGGTCTCCAGGGTGGGAACGTCCCCGGCGCAGGCCAGGACCACGTCGGGCTCGCCGTGGCCGTTCGATGCCCACTCCCAGATGCCCGCTCCTCGGGTGCAGTGGGCGATCGCCTCGTCCATGGTCAGGTAGTCCAGCGCCGGCTGCTTGCCGGCGACGATCACGTTGACGTAGTGGCGGCTGCGCAGGCAGTGGTCGGCGACCGAGAGCAGGCAATTGGCATCGGGGGGCAGATAGACGCGGATGATCTCCGCCTTCTTGTTGACGACGTGGTCGATGAAGCCCGGATCCTGGTGGGAGAAACCGTTGTGATCCTGGCGCCACACGTGGGAGCTGAGCAGGATGTTGAGCGAGGCGATCGGCCGCCGCCAGGGGATTGCCCGGGTCACCTTCAGCCACTTGGCATGCTGGTTGAACATCGAGTCGACGATGTGGATGAAAGCCTCGTAGCAGTTGAAGAGGCCGTGCCGGCCGCTGAGCAGATAGCCCTCGAGCCAGCCCTGGCAGGCGTGCTCACT
>DATGDO010000227.1:0-3090 GCA_035310805.1 Solirubrobacterales bacterium | reverse complement strand
AGCCGCTTCGGCATCGACCAGTAGCCGCCCGAGGGGATCGTCTTCGCCCCCCAGCCCACTCGCTTGCCGCCCTCGAGGATCTTCCGGATGAAGGTGTGGGTCTTGAGCTCCTGGAGGAGGTCGTGGCAGGAGATCGTGGCGTCGGTGTTGTCGAGGCCGATCACCATCCCGATGCAGACCTTGTCCTCGCCCATCGGGTAGATGAAGCTGCCGCCGAACTCGTTGTACTTCGGGCGCTTGCGAAGCGGCCAGCCCATCGTGTGAATGACCCGATCGAGCGGCTTCTCGACCTCCCAGACCTCCTTCACGCCCAGCTCCCAGCGCTGCGGGTCGGGGCCGTGGAGGTCGAAGTAGTCCAGTGCCGCGCCGGTCAGGTGGCCCAGGGTGCCCTCGGCGAGCACGGTCGCCTTGGCGACCACGTCCGAGCCCGGCTCGAAGTTGGAGAGCTCCTCGCCCTGCTTGCCGCGGCCCTTGTCGCCCGAGCGAACGCCACGCACGATCCTCTCCTCGACCAGCAGCTTGTCGGCAGCTGTCTCGCTGAGGATGTAGACGCCGGCCTCCTCGGCCTTCTCGGCGAGAAAGCGGCCGAGCTTGGCGACCGAGGTGACGTAGTTGCCGTGGTTGCGAAAGTTGGGCGGCATCGGCTTGAGCGGCAGCGACATCCTCTTGGTGAGCAGATAGACCGCGTCCTTGGTGACCTCCTGGTAGACGGGCCAATCCGAGGGGTCAAGATCCGGGAACAGCTCGCGCATCGCCGAGGGGCGCATGTTGGCCCCGGAGAGCAGGTGGGCGCCCGGGGTCTTGCCCTTCTCGACCACGGCGACCGGGACCTCGCCGAGCTTCTCGGTGAGCTCCGGCTCGTTCTCGAGCAGCTGCATGACCTTGATCGCGCAGGCGAGACCGGCGGGGCCGCCCCCGACGATCGCGATCCCGACCTCGATCCGCTCCTCCTCGGGATCGGTGATCGGTGCGATGAACTCCTCCGCCGGCTTGACCGGCGGCGGGAACTCAGCGGGCTCGACTGGCATCAGCCGCCCTGCTTCGCCTTGATCGCCTCGGTCAGCTTGGGGACGATCTTGTGCAGGTCGCCCACCACGCCGAGGTCGCAGAACTCGAAGATCGGAGCGTTCTGGTCCTTGTTGATGGCCAGGATGTTCTCCGAGTTCTGCATGCCGACCTTGTGCTGGATCGCGCCGGAGATGCCGAGCGCCAGATAGAGATTCGGCGCGACGGTCTTGCCGGTCTGCCCGATCTGAGCCGCGTACGGGTACCAGCCGGCGTCGACCACCGCTCGGGTGGCCGCCACGGCGCCGCCCATGGAGTCGGCCAGCTGCTCGGCGAGCTCGAAGTTCTCCTTCTTGCCCAGCCCGCGGCCGCCGCCGACCAGGATGTTCGCGTCCTCGATGTTGACGTCGGCGCCACGCTGCTCCCCGCGAGTCACCATCTTGGCCTTGGTCGACCACTCGGAGAGCTCGACCTGGACGTCCTCCACCTCGGCCGTCCCGCCGCTCTCGTTCGCGTCGAAGGCGTTGAGGCGCCCGATGATGATGCCGGGCTCCTCCACGTAGCCGACGTTTGCGATCTGCGAGTCCTGGAGGATCGGCCGCTCGGCGACGAGCTTGCCGTCCTGGACGTTCACCTGCGTGACCTCCATGGTCACGCCGGCGTTCAGCCGCGCCGTCAGGCCGGCGCCGATCTCGAAGCCCAGCAGGCCTCCGCCGAAGAGCGTGTAGGAGAAGTCGTTGTCCTGGATGACCTTCGCCATCACGTCGACGATCGGTTGAGCCAGTCCCTCGGGGGCCTCCTTGCAGCGATAGACCTTCTTGACGCCGTAGGCGCCCAGCCCGGCGGCGGCGTCGTCGGCGACGTCGCCGACCACCACGGCCGCGGCCTCGGTGCCGAGCTCACCGGCGAGCTTCGCCGCCTCGGAGAGGGCGCCGAGCGAGTTCTTGTTGAAGTTGCCCTCGTCGTCGTGGAGGGCGTAGACCAGGATGCCTGCCATTTAGATCAGCTTCCTTTCCTCGAGCCAGGCGACGATCTTCTCGACCGTCTCGGCGGTGTCCTCGTCCTCGATGATCTCGCCGGCCTCCTTCTGGGGAGGCGGCTTCAGCTCGAGCACCGCGGTGCGAGAGCCGGCCTCGCCGACCCTGTCGCCCTCGATGCCGACGTCGCCGATCGCCTTGGTGTCGAGCGGCTTCTTCTTCGCTCCCATGATCGCCTTCAGGCTCGGATAGCGCGGCTCGTTGATCGCGTCGCCGACGCTGATCACGGCAGGCAGCTCGACCTCGACGGTGTCGTAGCCGTACTCCGCCTGGCGCTCGCAGGTGAGCTTGCCCTCGGCGAGGTCCATCTTGATCACCTGGGTCAGCGACGGCATCTTCAGGTGGTCGGCGACGACGGCGCCGATCGTGTAGCACTCGCCGTCATCCGACTGCTGGCCGAGCAGGACGAGGTCGGGGTCCTCGGCCTCGAGCACCTTGGCGAGGGCGTAGCCCGTGGCGCAGACGTCCGAGCCGGAGAGGGCGTCGTCGGTGAGGTGGACCGAGCGATCGGCCCCGAGCGCGACGGCCTTGTGGAGGGCGCGCACCGCGCTCTCCGGGCCCATCGTCACTGCGACGATCTCCTCGACGTCGGTCCCACCCTCCTTGACCTGCATCGCGGCCTCGAGGGCGTGGGTATCGAAGGGGTTGAGGTTCTTCTCGCCTGAGCGGTCCAGGCGCTTGGTCTCCGGATCGATCCGCTTGTCGACGGCGGCGTCCGGGACCTCTTTGACGAGCACGCAGATCTTCAAGTTCAGGTCCTCTCTACGAGTCGGGGTGGCTCCTCCAACTCTCACGGGTCGCGCTGGCGCGCCTCGCATCCTCGGAGCCCCTCGCACAAACGGGCGGCGCGGGATATTAGCGACTTCGCCTGGCTGACTGACCAGTCAATCGGCCCCCTCCCGCACCTCGGAAGCAGAGGCACCACTACTACCCGTGGCGCGAGGACGAACTTGCGCCTCCGTGCCCAGCGGCTCGGTCTAGCCGCTGAAGTGGGCGACCAGAGGCTGGCCGCCGGGCGCCGGCAGCAGGCGGAGCACCGAGACGTTCT
>DATGDO010000226.1:0-2432 GCA_035310805.1 Solirubrobacterales bacterium | reverse complement strand
AAGAGCGGGAGAGCCCCTTCCTGGTCTTTCTTGCTGATTGGTCGGTAGACGTGAGGCGTTTGGCACTTGTCAACCTCCGCCAGCCCTTCCTGTAAAGGTCATCGAGATGGCGGCTCGCTGTCTTGATGAGAGGCCAAGGCTTCACCGCCAACGGCGGGCGCTAAGGCGGGCCCGATCGGCCGGCGCCTCGATCCCGCGTGACGTGAGCCGCCCGCATGCCTCAGGCTCCCGCCAGCGTCGAGACCACGGCCTCGTAGACCCCGTCCCCCATCCGCCCCTCGGTGACGGTCACGTTGGTTCGACCGGCGATCGCCTCGCCCAGGGCGGAATCCCGCTCCGGGCCGTTGGCGGGGACGAAGAAGCGTCCGACGACCGCGGCGACCTCGAGGTCCTCGACCGAATCGCCGATCGCGATGCACTCCTCCGGCGCGTAGCCGCGGGCCCGCATGTGGAAGGTGACCGCGTTGGCCTTGCCCGCCGCCGCCGGGAGCAGGTGGTAGGCGTGCGCCGGTCCCTCGATCCCCTCCATCGGCGCGAATATCGCTCCGTTGTCGATCAGACGCAGTCCGCTGCGCCCGCGCTCGGCGAGGAAGCGGTTCGCCTCGTCCACGTCGATCTTCCCCTTGAAGAGGAGGGAGAGCTCGCGCTGGCGGTGCCAGGGGCTGTGCCACTCCAACCGCCCGGCGAAGCGGTCGAAGAGCTCGTCCGGTATCCCCCGGCCGACCATCGTCTCTGCCAGCGTCTTGCCCGGGTCGCTCTCGACGTCCCCGACCAGCACGGTCTTCTCGCCGTCGATCACCACCGCGCAGCCCACCTCGTAGATGTAGGAGCGCGAGCCGATCAGGCGCGCGTCCTCCATCACCTGGGCCTCGCGGCGCCCCGACTTGATCACGACCTCGGCGCCCGCGCGGTGGCATGCCTCGATCGCCCGCGCCTGCAGCATGGAGAACTCTCCCTCCGCGTCCCGGAAGAGCGATCCGTAGCGGCCGAGCAGGGTCCCATCGAGGTCGGTGTAGACGCAGCGGAGTGCCAACGCCGCAACCGTATTGGGTCCACGCGAGGGTGCTCCGCAGGAGCAACCCGTTTAATTGTGCTTGTGGCCACCCATTGGCAACTCAGGGACCGCGTCCTCGAGCTCGACGGACCGGTCGGCGTCGGCATCGTCAACGTCACCGACGACTCGATGTTCGAGGGCGCACGGAGCGGGACGCCGGAGCGAGCCATCGAGGACGGCCTGCGGCTCGCCGAGGCCGGCTTCGAGATGCTCGACGTGGGCGCCGTGGCGGCCCGCAGCGGACCGCCGGTGGCGGCCGAGCAGGAGGCAGAGCGGCTCGTCCCGGCGATCTCCGGGCTCGCGCAGAGGACGGGCCTGCCGATCTCCGCGGACACCTTCTCGGCCGCGGTGGCCGAGCGGGCTTTGGACGCCGGCGCCGTCGCGATCAACGACATCAGCGGCAGCGCCGATCCCGATCTGCTCGGGCTGGTCGCCGGCACCGGCTGCGGCCTGGTGGTGATGCACATCGAGGGGCCGCCCCGGACCGACCGTGAGCCGCCCCGGTATGAAGATCCCGTGGACCACCTGCGCCGTTGGTTCAGCGAGCGCATCGAGGCGGCGGTGGGCGAGGGAGTCGCCCCGGAGCAGATCGCGCTCGACCCGGGCTTCGACTTCGACCTCTCCGTCGACGACGACCTCGCGATCCTTCGCAGGCTGGTGGAACTCGGGCGGCTCGGCCAGCCGCTCTACGTGTCGCTCTCGCGCAAGGACTTCCTCGGCGCGGTCCTGGCCGGCTCCTGGGAGTCGCGGCTGCCGGCCGCCGAGAGGGAGTGGGCCACCGACGCCGCCGTCGCACTCGCCGTTTCGCGGGGCGCCAACCTGCTCCGGCTTCACGACGAGAGCGCGCTCCAGGCGATGCGCGTGGCGGCCGCCATCGAGGGACCGCGGGGAGCGCCAGTTGGCTAGCCCGGCGGTCGCCAACGGCGCCTGGGAGCCGGCCCTCGGCCCGGCCCGGGAGGACGGTCGCCTGGTCGCCGAGTCGGCCGAGCCGGCGACGATGGCGAAGCTCTCCGGGCTACCCGGCTCGCTCGACCCGGCTCTGGCGGAGGCCCTCTCACGTGCCGGGATCGAATCCCTCTACTCCCACCAGGCCCAGGCCTACGAGACGGCCCGGCGCTCCCACCTGATCCTGACCAGCGGCACCGCCTCGGGCAAGTCGCTCTCTTTCAACCTGCCCGTCCTCGACGGGATCGCCCGACAGCCGAAGCGCCGGGCGATCTACCTCTACCCGACCAAGGCCCTGGCTCAGGATCAGGCTCGTAAGCTCGGCGAGCTGCGCCCGCCCGGGCTGCGAGAGGCGATCTACGACGGCGACACACCGCGCGAGGACCGCCCCTCCATCCGCCGCCGCGCCAACCTCGTGCTGACCAACCCCGAC
>DATGDO010000225.1:0-10028 GCA_035310805.1 Solirubrobacterales bacterium | reverse complement strand
GGGTCGCGCCTCGCCTTCGGCTGCGGCGCGCCCTCGCATCATCTCGGCCAGCGACATCACCCCTTGATCTGGGTCCAGGCCGAGACCCAGTCGTTGTAGTCCTTGCATGTGTTGCCGCGGCTGTCGCCGCAGTCAGCCAAGGGCGTCTGCCAGTAGTAGACGCGCTTCCAGAAATTCGGATCGCCTGCGTGGTACTTGTCGCAGAATTGCGGATCCGCTGGATAGCCGTCCGCCTTGGCGGCCGCCGTCAGCGTGGACGCATCGCACGCCTTGCTCTGCGCCGGTGCTTCGCCGAATGACTGCGCTACCTCGGCATTGGCGCTGGGCGAGACGATGAAATTCATCCACTTGTACATGCAGTTCGGATGAGCCGCGTCCTTGGCGATCATCCAGGTGTCGGACCATCCGGTCGCGCCCTCGCTGGGCACGAACCCCTGCGAAGCGGGGCTCGCGTCGATCGGCTGGTTGTCGGCCTTCAGCGCGAAGTACTGGTACTGCCATGTCGTCCCGACCACCACGTCTCCGTTGGTGAACGAGTTGATCTGCTTGGCCGCGTCGGCCCAGTACTCCCCGACGTTCGGGTGCTGCTGCTTGAGCAGGTTCACCGCCGCGTCGAACTGGTCTGAGTCCAGCTCGTAGGGGTTGGTGATCCCGAGGTCGGGCTGATGCGCCTTCAGGTACACCGCTGCGTCCGCGATGTAGATCGGGTCGTCGTAGGCGCTGATCTTGCCCTTGTACTTCGCCGCCTGGGCCGGGTCGAGCATGACGGACCACGAGGTGGGCGCCGGCTTGACGTCGTTCCGGTTCCAGATCAGCAGGTTCGCGCCGCGTCCGTGCGGGATCCCGTACGGGGTCCCGTCGAACGTGTTGTAGGGCTGGTTCTTGAGGTCATCGAAGATGGTCGCGTAATTCGGGACCAGATCCGTGTTGACCGGCACGACGTCGCCTCCATTCACCAGCCGGGCGCTTGCGTTGCCCGAGGCGGAGACCCCGTCGTACTGCCCGGTCCGCATCAGGTCAATCATCTCGTCTGAGGTCCCGGCCTCCTTGACGTTGACCTTGCAGCCCGTCTGCTTCTCGAAATCCGACTTCCAGGGATCGGCCACATAGCCCGGCCAGGCGACGAGGTTCAGCTGCCCCTCGCCGGCCCCGACGGACTTCTGGGCCTCGGTAGTGCCACCCCCTCCTCCGCCACCGCAGCCGGCGATCACCAGCATGGTCGTGGCGAGCCCTCCGACGATCGCGGCGGGCAGCCAGGCGGGGTGAGCTTTGAATCGGCTCACTTTCCTTCCTCCTCTCCCTTCACGGCGACGGTCTGATCCGCTCGCCATCCAATTGTCACTCTGCGGCCGCGTTGCGCCTGGGCCTCCGCGGAGGAGGTCTCCAGGTTCTGGCGGACGATTTGAAGCTCTCCCCCCGCTTCGAGGTCGACGAGGTATCGCGTGATCATGCCCGCGTAGGAGACGTCCTTGATCGTCCCCTCCTCGACGTGAAGGCCCTGGGGCGTCTTGCCGTTCTCGACGAACGAGATCTTCTCCGGACGCACGGTGAAGCGCCGCCCGTCGCGCTCGAGCAGGTTCGAGGCGCCGACGAAACCCGCCACGAAGGCGTTGTCGGGCCGTTCGTAGATCTCGGTGGGCGCTCCGACCTGCTGAATCCGGCCCTCGTTGAAGACGGCGATCCGGTCCGACATCGTCAGCGCCTCCTCCTGGTCGTGGGTCACGTAGATGAACGTGATCCCGACCTGGCCCTGGATCGTCTTCAGCTCCACCTGCATCTGCTCGCGCAGCTTCAGGTCGAGGGCGCCGAGTGGCTCGTCTAGCAACAGGACCCGCGGCGCGTTGACGATCGCCCGCGCCAGGGCGACCCGCTGCTGCTGGCCACCGGAAAGCTGGTTCGGCTTGCGGCCCTCGTAGCCCGCCAGCCGAACCGTGGCGAGGGCCTGCGAGGCGCGCCGCCGGCGCTCCTCGCGGTCGACCCCCTTCACCCGCAGCCCGTAGGAGACGTTCTCGCCAACGGTCATATGGGGAAAGAGGGCGTAGTCCTGGAAGACCGTGTTGACCGAGCGGTCGTATGGCGGCAGCCCGGTGACGTCCTTGCCCCCGAGCTCGACGCGCCCGGTGTCCGGCTCCTCGAACCCGGCGATCATCCGCAGGGTCGTGGTCTTGCCGGATCCCGAGGGACCGAGCAGCGTGAAGAACTCGCCGCGCTTCACCTCGAGATCGAGGGAGGAGACGGCCGTGACCTCGCCGTAGCGCTTGCTGACCCCGACCAGCCGGACGTCGGCTTCCCCGGCGCGGCTCGACGCGCCGGGCTTCCCCTCACTCCTTGCCTGGGTCGAGGCTACTGCCGTCTCCTTGTCTGGCTCTCTCACCGGGTCGTGATGTGCGCACCGTACAACGCGGCCCGGTGGGCCTTAGGTATATCCGAGCCTCACCCTGCCTCGCGAGGACGCGCTGGACAATCTTTTCCCCCTCGCTTGGACATCCCGACTTCGCCGTTCGGGAGTCCGCCGTTTCGAGCGTGGCTAGTAGCCCGGGTAGAACTTGGCCGTGTAGCCAACCGGCTTGCGCTTCTTCTTGCGCCAGCGCGGCCCGCTGCCCTGGTTCCAGCGGTCGCCGCCGGAGGAGGTGTCGAAGCGCAGCCCGGCCACGATCATGTAGACATGGGCCGCGTTGCCGTACACGGTGATCCAGCGGCCCTTGCCGGGAGCGCCCCAGCCCAAGGCGAAACCGCCGGACGTCATCGGGCTCGTCAGCAGACCCGCGGCGTGCAGGACGTAGCTGACGGCGCCCGAGCAGTCATAGCCGCTGTCCGTGAAGCTCCTGTGGCCACCGCCCCAGACGTACGGGAAGGTGTGGATCGCGTTACCGGCGGCGATCGCCGCCTGGATGTTGGCCGGTGCATCCGCCGGCGCGACGGCCGTCCCGTCGCTGCGGAGCTTGGCGCGGCCGGGCGGGCCGACGGGCGGGGCGGGATCGGTCGTGGTCGTCGTGGTGGTGGTGCTGCCGGGCGCGGCTGAGCCGCCGGTCTGGGCGGCCGCGGGCACAGCCGCGGCCAGCATGCAGACAGCCGTGATCCCCGCCACTGCGAGGCGACGCTTGGGACTAAGTGTGTCTCGCATCGAGCAGTTCTCCTTTGCAGGCCTGCGGGGTTAGCTGTCGGGCTGGCGCTGAAGGAGCCTGCGCCCCCACCCTCGCTTCCGGTGGGTTCGCCCCAATATCTGGTTCCCCCGCTCCCATCACCATGTAGGGATGGGACTCGGCGTAACTGGCGCGGGACCTTACCAGAGGTGAAGGAGCCTCTGCAATCCACAGCCGATCGCTCGTAACGAGGCGCACGATCTTCGATTCGACGGCCGCTGGGGCCGCTCCTGCACCGCTCGAGGGCGAAAGCACGGTGCGCCGCACCGCCCGGGGGCGGGCGGCGCGGCGTACCTGGGGGAGGAGGGTGGCCTCTTCGAGGACCCCCCGCGACGGCTCAGAGACCGGGGTAGAAGCGAGCGGTGTAGCCGGTCCCGCCGCGCACGTTGCCGCGCCACCGGGGGCCGGATCCCTGGTTCAGGGACTCACCCGCCGCGGAGGTGTCGTAGCGCAGCCCGGCGACCGTCATCCAGGCGTGGCCCGCGTTGGCGTAGACCGTGATCCACTGGCCGATCCCGGCGGCCCCCCACCGCATCAGCGGCCCCGAGGCCAGCGGACTGCGCAGCAGCCCGGCGGCGTGCAGCACGTAGCTGACGGCGCCTGAGCAGTCGTAGCCCCGCGACTTGAACCCGCGGTGGCCGCCGCCCCAGATGTAGGGCCTGGTGTGGATCCGGTTCGCGGCCTTGATTGCCTTGCGAACCTGCCTCGGTGCATTGGCCGGCGGCAGCGCCGTGCCATCGGACTGGAGCTCCGCCGTTCCGCCGGGAGCGGTGGGCGGGTCGCTGGTGGTGGGGCTGCCGGGGGGTGCCGCGCCACCAGTCTGGGCCATCGCCGGGACCGCTGCGGCGAGCGAGACGACGAACAGCAGCCCTGCCAACCAGCCGAGACGGGTCGCGCCTGGCGGCGCGCCCTCACACAAGGGACTTCTGCTGAATGTGGATGACCGCAAACCGTTCTCCTTCGTCGGCCTACGGGGTTAGCTGACGGGCTGACGCGAAAGGAGCCTGCGTCTCCACCGTTGGTGGATTCGCCCCAACTGCTTTGGTTCCCCCGTTCTCGTCCCGCCCTGGCGGGGACGAGATTCGGCATTCGTTGCGGGCGCAAGCCTAGCAGGGCCGGCGAATTTGTGAGCGTGTACTCACAAAGAGCCGCGGAGGGCTCAGAGGCCGGGGTAGTGCCGCACCGCGAAGCCGGCACCCGTCCGCACGGTGAAGCGCCAGCGAGGCCCGCGCCCCTGGTTGATCCACTCGCCGCGCGGCGAGGTGTCGAAGCGCAGGCCCGCGACCATCATGTAGGTGTGGACCCTGTTCGCGTAGACGGTGATCCAGGAGCCCGGCGCGGGGACCCCCCAGAAGGCGAGCTGGCCCGAGACCAGCGGGGAGCCGAGCAGGCCGGCGGCGTGCAGGACATAGCTCACCGCGCCGGAGCAGTCATACCCCTTCGCCTTGAAGCCCCGGTGGCCGCCACCCCAGATGTACGTCTTCGTATGGATGCGGTTGGCGGCGCCGATCGCGCGCTGGACCGCATAGGGCGCGCCGGGGGGCACGCTGGCGATGCCGCCCGGCAGGATCGTGGCGGTGGCCGGTGGTGGGCCGCCGACCGGGGCGCCCGGAACCCCGGTGGTCGTGGCGGTCCCGTCCGTCTGGCCGGCGGCGGGCGCCGCGGCGACGAGCGCGACCGCGAACAGCAGCCCTGCCAATCCAAGCGTTCGCCCTCGTTGGGATGAGCGAGACAGCAAGCGATCCCCTCTCCGGCTCGGGCCCTGCTGGCCGAACCCGTATCTCCTCGAAACGACCGTAGCAGAGCGGCAGGGGCTTGTGAGCGAGCGCTCACAAGTGCTTGGCGACCGCCGCGGGATCCCCGCCCAGTCCGTTGGGACAGGGATGGCCGCGCGGCGGGCGGAGCGTCCAGACGTGCCGTAACAGGCGTAGAGTCTGATCGAGGCTCCGCCCCGGTGAGCGGCCTCTACCCGGGCCCCGGTCAGGTAGGTTGCGGCCCGTGGATCTCGAGGGGAAGCGGGTGCTGCTCAGCGGCGCCACCGGGGGGCTGGGCCGTGCGATCGCCGAGGAGCTGGCCGCAAACGGGGCCAGGCTGGTGCTGAGCTCACGCCGCAACGAGGAGCTCCAGGAGCTCGCTCGCTCACTGCCCGGCGGGGCCCGGCGGCACGAGGTGCTCGTCGCCGATCTGGCCAAGCCGGGGGGCGCCGAGAAGCTGGTCGAAGACGCCGGCGAGGTCGACGGGCTGGTCGCCAATGCGGGGCTGCCCGCCACCGGGAAGCTTGAGACTTTCAGCCCCGAGGAGGTGCAGCGGGCCCTCCGGGTCAATTTCGAGTCGCCGATCCTGATGGCCCGAGCGCTTGCGCCGGAGCTCGTCAAGAGGGGCGAGGGTCACCTGGTCTTCATCGCCTCGCTTGCCGGCAAGGTCGGCTCGCCCCGTTCCTCGCTCTACAGCTCGACCAAGTTCGGGCTCCGAGGCTTCGCCTTCGGCCTGCGCGAGGACCTGCATCCACACGGCGTCGGGGTCTCGGTCGTCTCGCCTGGCTTCGTGCGAGAGGCAGGCATGTTCCATGATGCCGGCTCGAAGCCACCGCCGGGACTGGGCACGACCACCCCCAGGAAGGTGGCCGCCGCAGTCGTCCGCGCGATCCGCACCAACCGCAACGAGATCACCGTGGCTCCGCGGCGCCAGCGCTTCCTTGCCGAGATCGGCTACCGTCACCCCGAGCTCGCTGCCCGGATTCAGCGGGGCGGGGGGGCCGAGAAGATCGTGGAGGACCTCGCCGCCGGCCAGGCGAAGAAGAGATAGCTCGAGGGCGCGCGCGGCGCGAAGCTCACGGTCAGGGTGACGACCCTCGAGGGGTCCGGGAACGAGTCGCACGGCGGTTAGGCGAGAGTCGATGGGGTCATACTGGGCGTGTGGGCGGCGACACCTTCGGAGCACGCGCTGAGCTGGAGGTCTCGGGCCGCCGGTTCGAGATCCACCGACTCGACGCCCTGCAGCAGAAGTTCGACACAGCAAGGCTGCCGTACTCGCTGAAGGTCCTGCTGGAGAACGCGCTCCGCCTTGAGGACGGCACCTCGGTGAGCTCCGAGGACGTCGAGGCGATCGCGACCTGGGACGCCAAGGCGGATCCGTCCGTGGAGATCCCCTTCCAGCCGGCGAGGGTCCTGATGCAGGACTTCACGGGCGTGCCGGCGGTGGTCGACCTGGCGGCGATGCGCGACGCCATGGAGGACCTCGGCGGTGATCCCAGTGCGATCAACCCGCAGGTCGACGTCGACCTGATCATCGATCACTCGGTGCAGGTGGATGCCTTCGGCAACCAGCGGGCATTCGAGATCAACGAGCAGCGCGACTATGAGCGGAACGGAGAGCGCTACGCCTTCCTGCGCTGGGGACAGACGGCGTTCGACAACTTCAGGGTGGTGCCGCCCGCCACCGGCATCTGCCACCAGGTCAACCTCGAGTACCTCGGCCGCTGCGTCTGGACCCGCGAGTCCGGTGACGGCGTGCAGGCCTACCCCGACACCCTCGTCGGGACGGACTCTCACACGACGATGATCAACGGACTCGGCGTGCTCGGCTGGGGGGTCGGCGGGATCGAGGCGGAGGCGGCAATGCTGGGCCAGCCGGTCTCGATGCTGCTGCCGCAGGTGATCGGCTTCAAGCTGAACGGCGAGCTGCGCGAGGGCGCGACCGCCACGGACCTCGTTCTCACCGTCACCGAGATGCTGCGGGAGAAGGGCGTCGTCTCCAAGTTCGTCGAGTTCTTCGGCCCCGGTATCGCGGGCCTCGGCCTCGCCGACCGGGCGACGATCGGCAACATGTCGCCGGAGTTCGGCTCGACCTGCGCGATCTTCCCGATCGACGCCGAGACCCTTCGCTATCTCGAGTTCACCGGGCGCCCGACCGAGCAGATCGAGCTGGTCGACGCGTACACGCGGGAGCAGGGCCTCTTCCACGAGCCCGACTCGGAGGACGCCACCTACAGCGACACGCTCGAGCTCGACCTCGGCGACGTCGAGCCGAGCATCGCGGGCCCGAAGCGCCCGCAGGACCGGATCGCGCTCACCAAGGCGAAGCCCGCCTTCCTCGAGGCAATGCAGGAGTGGGATCCGGAGGCCGGCGAGCAGCTCGGCAACATGCGCGACCACGCGCTCGATGAGTCCTTCCCGGCCTCCGACCCGCCCGCCGAGGATCACGACGGCGACGGCGGCAAGCCGCGCCACGCCGGGCTGACGGCGGTCGCGGAGGAGAGGAAGACCAGCGACGCGATCCCCGTCCAGCTGGAGGACGGCCAGACCGTGGAGCTCGACCATGGCATGGTGGTGATCGCGGCGATCACGAGCTGCACCAACACCTCGAACCCGTCGGTGATGCTCGGTGCCGGCCTGCTCGCCAAGAAGGCCGTCGAGCGCGGACTTGCCCGGAAACCGTGGGTGAAGACGTCGCTCGCCCCCGGATCGACCGTGGTCACCGAGTACCTGGAGAAGTCAGGACTGCACAGGTACCTCGATCAGCTCCAGTTCAACCTCGTCGGCTACGGATGCACGACCTGCATCGGGAACTCGGGGCCGCTGCCGGAGGCGATCTCGAAGGCCGTCAACGACAACGACCTCGTCGTCTGCTCGGTCCTCTCGGGCAATCGCAACTTCGAGGGGCGGATCAACCCCGACACCCGCGCCAGCTACCTGGCCTCGCCGCCGCTGGTGGTCGCGTACGCCCTCGCCGGCCGGATGGACATAGACCTGACGAGCGAGCCGCTGGGGCGCGACGCCGACGGCGAGCCGGTCTACCTCTCGGACGTCTGGCCCTCCTCCGAGGAGATCAAGGAGATCGTGGGCGAGGCGGTCCGCGCGGACATGTTCACCAAGAGCTACGCCGACGTCTTCACCGGCGACAAGCGCTGGCAGGGAATCGAGGTGCCGGAGGGCGACCGCTACACCTGGCCGGACTCCACCTACGTCCGCAAGCCGAGCTTCTTCGAGGGGATCTCCCCGGAGCCGTTGCCGGTCGAGCCGATCCAGGGTGCACGCGCGCTGGCCGTGCTGGGTGACTCCGTCACCACGGACCACATCTCCCCGGCCGGCGCGATCAAGAGGGAGAGCCCCGCCGGCAGGTGGCTGCTCGACCAGGGAGTGCAGGTCCGCGACTTCAACTCGTACGGCTCGCGGCGGGGCAACCACGAGGTGATGATCCGGGGCACCTTCGCCAACGTCCGGCTCCGCAACCGGCTGGTCGAGAGCGAGGGCGGCTTCACGCGCCACTTTCCGGACGGTGAGGAAACCACGATCTACGAGGCGGCGATCAGCTACGCGGACGAGGGCGTGCCGCTCGTCGTCCTCGCCGGCAAGGAGTACGGCTCGGGCTCGTCGAGGGACTGGGCGGCGAAGGGGACCAACCTGCTGGGCGTCCGTGCCGTGATCGCGGAGAGCTTCGAGCGCATTCACCGCTCCAACCTGATTGGGATGGGGGTGCTGCCCCTGCAGTTCCCCGAGGGGGAGTCGGTGGACTCAATCGGGCTGACCGGCGAGGAGACCTTTGACGTCGGCGCCCTCGAGAACGGCGAGGCGAAGAAGGTCGAGGTCACCGCCCGCCGGGAGGGCTCGGACGATGTCGGCTTCGAGGCGACCGTCCGCATCGACACGCCGAACGAGGTCACCTACTTCCAGAACGGTGGCATCCTGCACCGCGTCCTGCGCGACCTGCGCGACCGGGCCTAGCCCTTCCGCGCGAGCGCATCGGCACTCCCCGGCGTCCCCCTGTGCCGGTGCACCTGAAGAAGCGGCGTGGCGGGGCCGCGGGAGGCAGGGGGTCCACACGGCCCGCGCCACGCCTGCGCGTCGGTAGCCAGGGAGGGATTTCCGACGCGATCGTCCCCGGAGGCGGGACTGGCCCGGGGACGAGTTCTTTCAAGTCAATACATCCTCCCGACTGACCTGATTATTCCCCGTTTGGTCGCGCGGTGTCAACACTTTTTGGTCGATTCCCCAGCCCCGCCGCTCGATCAGCTCGATTCCGACGACGCTGCCGACCGGCCCGAGGGGGGTGAGCGTCGCGGCGAGCAGCGGCCACGGCGCCTGGCGACGCATGATCGCCACGAAGATCAGGGCGCAGAGGCCGAGATAGCCCACCCCATGCAAGAGGCCGAAGAGCGCGGTCTGGGAGCCGTAGCCCGGGGCGATCCAGAAGAAGAGCAGCGTGGCGAACAGACCGAGCTCGAACCAGGACCCGATCTTCACCCAGCGAAAGAGCGGGCCCGGTACGGGCCGCGGAAACGGATTGCTCTCGGTGCGGGCCACGGTCCGAAATTAGCGGGTGCGTGGGCTCGACCGGCGGTCGAACTCGCACCGGGTGATCTTCATAGCGGCGGTCGACTCCTTTTCGGCCCCCTCGAGGCCAGGACGTCAGCTATGGAGCGACTCCACCGAGAGCAGGCATCCACGCAAGTCAGGCCGGATCGGCGCGGCCCATCAGCGCGGTCAGCACGATCCGCTCCTGCTCCTTGGTGTGCGCGACCGCGTAGCCCTCGCCGGGGCTCGCTCGTGGCGGCCTGCCGATGTAGCCCAGCTCGACGCCCTCGGGCAGTAGCTCGGGCATGCGGCGCTGCATCACCGACCAGGCGCCCATGTTCCGCGGCTCCTCCTGGACCCAGACGATCTCCTTCAGGTTCGGGTAGCTCGCGATCAGCTCGCTGATCTGCTCCTTGGCGAAGGGATAGAGGAGCTCCACACGCGCGATCGCGACGTTCTCGATCTCGTTGCGCCTCGGCGCCGCGTCGATGTCGTAGTAGATCTTTCCGCTGCAGAGGGCGAGCCGCTCGACCTTGTCCTTGCGCTCCTGAGCCCGTGGATCGTCGAGCACGAACCGGAACGAGCCGGAGGT
>DATGDO010000224.1:0-7676 GCA_035310805.1 Solirubrobacterales bacterium | reverse complement strand
CGTGACACAGGGGTTCCGGTGGGTAGGGTGAGGAGAGATGGCTGAGTTCACGCTCAAGGTAAGGCGCTTCCAGCCGGAGGATCGAGAGGGGCCCTACTGGGAGACCTTCGGCGTCGACCTCGACCCCACCCTCTCCGTCCTCGACGGACTGCTGCAGGCCAAAGACCGCGACGATGGCTCGCTCGCCGTGCGCTGCTCCTGCCGCGCCGCGATCTGCGGGTCCTGCGGGATGAAGATCAACGGCCAGTCGACGCTCGCCTGCAAGACCATGCTGGAGGAGGCCCAGGCGTTCGCCGAGACCCATGCCGTCGCCGCCCAGGAGGGCGAGGACAAGACCAAGACCAACGGCAAGCCCGCGATCGTGGTCGAACCGATGGGGAACATGCCGGTGATCAAGGACCTGGTCACCGACATGGAATCGACCCACTGGACGAAGATCCGCCGGGTCACTCCCTGGCTCCTCCCGGAGGGCGATCCCCCCAAGCGCGAGTACATCGTCCCGCCGGAGTCGATGATCGACATCACGCAGTCCATGGCCTGCATCCAGTGCGGCGCCTGCGTGTCGTCCTGCCTCTCGATGGAGGCAGATCCGGACTTCATCGGTCCCGCGGCGCTGGCCAAGGCCTATCGCTTCGTCGGCGACCCGCGCGACGCCGAGACCAGGGAGCGGCTCCACGACCTCGCTCAGGACCCGCACGGGATCTACGACTGCACCCACTGCTTCTCGTGCATCGACGCCTGCCCCAAGGGCGTCGCACCGATGGACCAGATCATGCGCCTGCGGCGCGCCGCCGGCGGCGAGGGGATCGTCGACCAGAACCACGGCCACAATCACGAGGACGCCTTCACCAAGATCATCGAGAAGAAGGGGACGCTCGACGAGTCACTGCTGTTGCAGGAGTCGCTCGCGCCGGGGATCAAGGGCAAGCTTGTGCCGAAGCACGGCGCCATCAAGGGCCTGATCGAGTCGATCCCGACCGCGATCCGCGGGATCCGGACGGGCAAGATGCGCTCGCTGCCCAAGCTGATCCCGGGCGTCCACCCAAAGCTCCCCGGCGACGCGCAGAGCCACGTCAAGCGGATCCACGCGCACGCCGAGGATCATCAGGTCGAGCTCAATCTCTACATACGTGGCGAGGAGGCCGACCAGACCGCGCCCGAGGGCGGGATCCGGCCCGGCGAGGAGATCGAGGAGGCCGCCGAGCGCCCCGGCGCCGACACCGGCCTCGCACCGGGAGGAGCTTCCTGATCGCCGACCTGAAGATGGCCTACTGGCCCGGCTGCGTATCGCGTGGTTTCACCACGGAGCTGCACGGCTCGATGGGCCTGGTCGCCGAGCGACTCGGCATCGAGCTCGTCGAGCTCGACCGCGCCAATTGCTGCGGCGCCGGCGTGATCGCCGAGCACAACCAGGAGCTCGCCGACACCCTCAACGCGCGTACCTTCGCGCTCGCCCAGAAGACCGGGCTGCCGATGATGAACATCTGCTCGACCTGCCAAGGGGCGCAGTCCGAGTGTCAGCAGCGCCTCCGCGACTCCGAGTACCGTGCGCACATCAACGAGACGCTCGCCGAGGAGGGTCTCTCCTACGACCCCGAGGGGTTCTCCAACAAGAACTTCCTCTGGGTCCTGGTCGAGGACTATGGCCTCGACAGGCTCTCCGAGCAGGTCAAGCGCCCCCTCAGCGGACTCAGGGTCGGCCCCTTCTACGGCTGCTACATCCTGCGCCCGAAGCACCGCCTCGGCTACGAGGAGTATCCCGAGCGCGACCTCTACCTGGACCGGCTGATCGAGGCGCTGGGCGGCGAGGTCGTGCAGTACGACGGCGCCCGCAAATGCTGCGGCTTCCCGATCATCACGATGGCGCGCGAGGTTTCGCTGCGCCAGGCCGGCACCCACGTCGGGGACGCCCTCGACGCCGGGGCCGACTGCCTGGTCACGCCGTGTCCCCTCTGCCATCTCAACCTCGACATGCAGCAACCGGAGGCCGCGAGGGTCGTGAATCGCGAGCTCGGTCTTGCGATCCTGCACCTCCCGCAGCTCGTCGGCCTCGCCCTCGGCTTCGATTCCAAGCAGCTCGGCATGAGCAAGCACATCGCCTCGACCGAGTGGGTCGAGGAGCGGCTCGAGCCGATCGCGGCTTGACCGGAAAGCGGGATACGGCTTCGCCATCAACGGCCGCCACAAACACCGCGGCCGAATCAATCGAGGCGATCGAGCAGCGCCTGGCGCTGATCGAGGGGCGCCTCGAGCAGCTCTTCGAGCACCTCAACGTCACGCCCCGCGGTGGCGAGGAGAGCGGCGGGCCTGGCGGGGAGCTCAACCCCAACGAGGACCCCGAGATCCAGGACCTGCTGGCCAAGGGAAACCGCCTGCAGGCCACCAAGCGCTATCAGGAGCTCACCGGGGTCAGCCTCGAGCAGGCCGGGCAGGCGATCGATCGCGCTCAGGCCGAAGGCTGACTCCTTGCGCTGAACGCCCCTCCTCGGCGCTAGGGTCGCTTGCCCGATGGCCTCGACCGCCCCGCCCGAGCTGCGGCACCGGATCAAGGTCCGGGTCCTCGTCATCCTCGCCTCCGTCCTCGCCTTCCTGGCGATCTTCACGAGCTGGGTAGACCGGCAGGCGCTCGATACCAACCAGTGGGTCGAGACAAGCGGCAAGCTGCTCGAGGACAAGGCGATCTCCGATGCCGTGGCCACCTACTCGGTCGACCAGCTCTATGCGAACGTCAACGTCGCGGGGAACCTGAAGGAGCGGCTCCCGCAACCGCTTCAGCCGATCTCCGCGCCGGTGGCCGCGGGAATCCGCGAGTTCGCGACCAAGGCGGCGCAGCAGGCGTTCCAGTCGCCGCGGGTGCAGGCGATCTGGAAGGACGCGAACCGGGCCGCGCACCGGCAGCTGGTCTCGATCCTCAAGGGGAACACCGAGGTGGTCTCTACCGAAAGCGGCAAGGTCGTCCTCGATCTGCGGCCGATCATCCTCCAGCTCGCGGACCGGATCGGGCTGAAGAAGCAGGCCGAGGAGGAGCTGAGGAAGAAACAGGCGGACGGGACGCTGAAGCAGAGCTTCGGCCAGCTCCAGGTGGCCGACGCCAAGCAGCTCGACAACGCGCGGACCCTCACCCGGATCGTCGAGGGACTGGCGTGGCTGTTCTCGATCGGCAGTCTGGCACTGTTCGCAATCGCCGTATGGCTAGCCAAGGGCCGGCGCTGGCTGGTGGTCCTGGGCTACGGGCTCGGCCTGATCGCGGCCGGGCTCGCGGCGATCGCGCTTCGGGCCGCGGCTAAGGGGCTCGTCGTCGACACGCTGGCGAAGACCGAGGCGGCGAGGGTCCCGGCCGAGCACGCCTGGGACATCGCCACCGCCCTGCTTCACAGCATCGCGGACAGCATCATCGTGTTGGGAGTGCTCTTCGTCGTTGCCTCGTTCCTCGCCTCACCGGCGAACGCCGCGGCATCGATTCGGCAGGCAGTGGCCCCCACGCTGCGCGAGCGCCCCGCGCTCGTATGGTCGCTCTTCGCCGCGACGGTTCTGCTCGCCATCGTCATCTCCCCGCCGCAGGGCACGCGTCAGGCCGTCTTCCTGCTGATCGTGATCGCACTGGCCGGCGTCGGGATCGAGGCTCTGAGGCGGAAGACGGCACACGAGTTTCCCGATGCGAAGCGCGGCGACTGGATGCTCCAGATGCGGAGGCGCGCGCGCAGCGCCAGCGCCGAGGCCGGCCGCCGGATCGGCTCGGCGGCAAGGGAGCTGACGGACGAGGAGAAGCACCCCGACGACGCGAAGCTCGATCGCCTCGAGCGCCTGGGCGAGCTGAAGGAGAGGGGCTTGCTGACGGCGGCGGAGTTCCGCGAGGAGAAGAAGAGGATCCTGAGCGGCTAGGGCATCGCCCCCGAGCCTGCGGCCAGCCCCGGATCGGCCTCCTCCCCGGGCTCGGAATCCGACTCGATTCGGCCCTCGATCCACTTCGTCCCCAGAGTGTCGGTGAGCCCGTGGACCGCGATCGAGGCGAGGATCACGAACGCTGCCGTCTCGAAGATCGCGTCCCCCTGATTGACCCGGGAGTTGAGGACGAGGACGGCGAACAGCATCCCCGCCACCCCCTTGGGGCCGAACCAGGCGATGAAGGCGCGGTGCGGGTGCGGCAGGTTGACGCGCAGGAAGGAGAGGAAGATCGCCACCGGGCGCGCGACCAGCAGCGCGAAGACGATGAAGCCGATCAGCAGGGGGACGTTGCTGTGATAGCCGGTCGTCACGATCAGCGCGCCGAAGGCGAAGAAGGTGAGGACCTGGAGGATCGAGCTGACGTTCTCGCTGAAGACGACGAAGTCGTCGGCGATCGCGCGGTCGGCCAGGCCGAGCGAGATCCCGCAGACGAAGGCCGCAATCAGCCCGTTGCCGAAGGTCACGTCCGCGATGCCGTAGGCGAGCAGGCCCATCCCGAGCGCGTAGATCCCCTCATACCTGCGGACGATCCCGCCCCCGGGCACATGGTGGGTGAGGCGACCCGCCGCCTGCCCGAGGACTACGCCGATCAGGGCGCCGAATGCCGCTTCGCCGGCCAGCTTGGCCGCCTCGGTCCCGGCATTGCCCGCGGGCGAGGCGAGGATGATGAAGAACAGGACGAGCGGCAGCGCCAGACCATCGTTGAGCCCGGACTCGAGATTGAGAGCGTGTCGCACCGACGCCGGCACCCGCTGTGACGTGACGACCGATGAGGTGACGACGGGATCCGTCGCGGCGAGGACCGAGCCGAGCAGGAACGCCTCCGGCCAGCTCAGCGAGGTGAACAGCAGCTTGGCCATCAGGGCCAGCAGCACCAGGGTGAGCGGCATCGCGATCACCAGCGCTCGGGCCACCGGGCCCCAGTGCAGGACCAGCAGTTCGCGATCCACGAAGAGCCCATCGGAGAAGAGGGTGACGACGAGCGCCAGCTCGAAGAGATGGACCACCGCGGTGTCCCCTGCGTACACCTGGATCGCATCGGCCTCGGCCAGGATCAAGCCGGCAGCCACGGAGAGGACCGCGATCGAGAGCACGGTCCCGCGCATCAGCCCGGAAAGCGCGGCGGCCGCCGCCAGCAATCCGCCGGCGAAGAGCATCGCTGTGCCGAAGCCCACCTCCATGCGGGGCTTATACAGCGTCGCCCGCTGGCGCCGGCCGGGGCGATGCGTCACTTCTCCGTGAAATAGCGCTCAGCTCAGCGAGGCGCCGGCCGGCACGCGGACCAGGTCCCGCTGGTGAAGCAGCTCCGCGACCTGGACCGCGTTGGTCGCCGCGCCCTTGCGCAGGTTGTCCCCGACCACCCAGAGATTGAGGCAGCGCTCGTGCGAGGGATCGCGGCGGATCCGCCCGACCAGGACCTCGTCCCGGCCCGCCGCGGCGAGCGGCAGCGGGTAGATCCCATCGCCGGGATCGTCGAGCACGACCAGGCCCGGCGCATCGGAGAGCAGCTCGCGGCAATGCTGCGGCGAGAGTTCCTTGGCGGTTTGCACGTTGACGGATTCCGAGTGACCGGTGATCACCGGGACGCGGGCGCAGGTGGCCGAGATCCCGACCACCTCCGTGAGCCCGAGGATCTTCCGGGTCTCCGCCATCACCTTGCGCTCCTCGGTCGTGTAGTCGTCGCCGTCCTTGAAGGTCTCGACCTGTGGCAGCACGTTGAAGGCGATCTGGTGCGGGTAGACGCTCGCCTCGACAGGCTTGCCAGCGAGCACCGCCTTGGACTGCTCGCGGAGCTCCTCGATCGCATTGCGCCCGGTGCCCGAGACCGACTGATAGGTGGAGACGATCAGGCGCTCGATCCCGGCCGCGTCCAGGATCGGCTTGAGCGCCACCATCAGCTGCATCGTCGTGCAGTTCGGGTTGGCGACCAGGCCGTTGTGGTCGGTGACCGCGTCGTCGTTGACGTCGGCCACCACCAGAGGCACGTCCTCGTGCATGCGCCAGAAGCTGGTGTTGTCGACGACCACCGCGCCGGCCTCGATCAGCTTCGGGGCCCACTCGGAGCTCACCTTGCCGCCCGCGGAGCTCAGCACGAGGTCGAGCCCCTGGATCGAGGCGCCGCTCAGCTCCTGCACCTCGACGTCGGAGCCGGCGAAGCTCACCCTGCTCCCCGCCGAGCGCGCGGAGGCCAGCGGCACGACCTCGCTCACCGGGAACCTGCGCTCGGCGAGCACCTCGAGCATCGTCGCGCCGACGGCGCCGGTGGCGCCGAGCACTCCGACGCGATAGGAGCGGTCGGCGCTCATGAGCTCACCGTCGGGCGGTGCTCGGTCCCGGTCGGCTCCTCCTTGCGGATCGCGTCCTCCCCCAGCTCGAATGCCGCGTGCAGTGCCTCGACCGCCGCCGGTACCTGGTCGGCTCGGATCACGCAGGAGATCTTGATCGGCGAGGTGGAGATCATCTCGATGTTGATCTCGTGCTCACCGAGGACGCGGAAGACCTTGGCGGCGACCCCCGGATGGCTGCGCATCCCCGCGCCGACGATCGAGACCTTCCCCATCGCCTCGTCGGTCTCGACGCCGATCCTGGAGTCCTGGCCCTGGATCGCCTCGACCGCCCCCTTCAGGTCCGCGGCCTCGACGGTGAACGAAAGGTCGGCGCCGCGGTCATGGGAGACCGGCTCGTTCTGGATGATCATGTCGACGTTGATGTTGGCGTCCGCGAGCGCGCCGAAGATGCGGCCGGCGACCCCGGGCTTGTCGGGCACCCCCGTCAGGGTGACGCGGGCCTCGTCGGTCGAGTGGGTGACTGCGGTTACCAGCGGTCGTTCCATGGTCTCCTGCTCCGAGACGACGAGGGTACCTGGGGCGTCGTCCGCCGAGCTTCGACAGTGAATGCGGACGCCGTGGTTGCGGGCGTACTCGACCGAGCGGAGCTGGAGCACCTTGGCACCCGAGGCGGCCATCTCGAGCATCTCCTCGTAGGAGACGACCGGCAGCTTGCGCGCCCCCGGCACGATGCGCGGGTCTGCGCTGAAGACTCCGGCGACGTCGGTGTAGATCTCGCAGACCTCACCGCCCAGCGCGGCCGCGAGCGCCACCGCCGTGGTGTCGGAGCCGCCTCGGCCCAGCGTGGTGACGTCGCGGCTATCGGTGGAGACCCCCTGGAAGCCGGCCACCAGGACGATCGAGTCCTCCTCGAGGGCGGAGCGGATCCGGTCGGCGCGCACGTCGATGATCCGCGCCTTGGTGTGGGAGGAGTCGGTGACGATCCCGGCCTGTGAGCCGGTCAGCGAGATCGCGCGGTGCCCCAGGTCATTGATGGCCATCGCGCAGAGAGCGCAGGACTCGCGCTCGCCGATCGAGAGCAGCATGTCCATCTCGCGGGGATCGGGACGATCGGAGATCTCGCGGGCGGCCTCCAGCAGGCGGTCGGTCGTCTTGCCGCGGGCCGACAGCACCGCGACCACCCGCTGACCGTGCTCGCGCGCCGCGACGATCCGTCCGGCGGCTCGCTTGAGCTCGTCGGTGCCCGCCACCGAGGTGCCACCGAACTTCATCACCACGATCTCGTCTGTCTGCACGGCGTTCATCGGCGTCTGAGGATAGGCGCCGAGGGACGCGTCCCGAGCAGGAGAGCCCCGGCGTCGCCGTGTCTCACTGGCCGTGATCGAGATCACACACTTCTGATATATCGAACTGATATATCTTTCAGGGAGATGGAGCTCAGCG
>DATGDO010000223.1:0-3068 GCA_035310805.1 Solirubrobacterales bacterium | reverse complement strand
CGGCCTCGTGCTCGTCGATGGCCTCCTTGCGTCGCAGCGCCGGGTAGACGAACTTCTCCTCGGCCTCGGCATGCGCCACGTGCAGCGCGGCGAAGGCTGCCCTCACGGCGTCACGGTCCGCGGAGCTGTCACGCAGCTGGCGAAGGAGATGCTCGAACCGACGGTGGTCCTCGAGGATCAGCTCGACGACGTCGCCGGAGAGGGGCCGGCCGAGCTCGATAGGGGTGCTCATGGGACCGGTATACCCCCTGCCCCATGCGTCATGCTCGACGTGCCGGGGAAGTCGCTGGCGTCACACGAATCCCACCGGTGCGTCGGAGGGACCGGGTCAGCCTCGCTCGGCCTCGACCGCTCGGCGCTCGCGGCTACGCGACACGCCGAGGCTCGCGACTGTCGTGACGGTCAGCGTGCCGACGATGACCGCGAGCGACAGCCAGATCGGGATCTCCAGCCAGGAGGCGTGGAAGGGCTCGCCGCCGTTGAGGAAGGGCAGCTCGTTCTCGTGCAGGGCGTGCATGATCAGCTTGACGCCGATGAAGCCGAGCAGGAAGGCGAGGCCGTAGGACAGGAAGATGAGGCGCTGGAGCAGGCCGCCGATGAGGAAGTAGAGCTGCCGCAGGCCCATGAGCGCGAAGATGTTGGCAGTGAAGACCAGGTACGGGTCCTTGGTCAGACCGTAGATCGCGGGGATGGAGTCCAGCGCGAAGAGCAGGTCGGTCGTGCCGAGCGTCAGGATCACGAGGAACATCGGCGTGATCAGGCGCTTGCCGTTCTCCCTGGTGAACAGCTTGGTGCCGTGGTACTCCTTCGTGGCCGGGAACCGCTTCTCGACCCAGAGCACGAGCTTGTTCTCCTCGTACTCGTCCTCCTCTTCCGCGCCCTCACGCGCCAGCTTGATCGCGGTGTAGATCAAGAAGGCGCCGAAGAGGTAGAAGACCCAGCTGAACTGGTCGATGGCTGCTGCGCCCAGGAGGATGAACACGGCGCGCATCACCAGCGCGAGCACGATGCCGATCATCAGCGCGGTCTGCTGGTACTGCCTCGGCACCGAGAACTTGCTCATGATGATGATGAAGATGAACAGGTTGTCGACCGAGAGGGAGTACTCGGTGAGCCAGCCGGCGAAGAACTCCGGGCCCGGCGCCTCGCTCAGGGAGTGCGGTTCGGCGAAGATCCACAGGCCGATCCCGAACAGCACCGCCATCCCGATGAAGACGGCCAGGTGGGTCGAGACCTCCTTCATGGAGGGCTCGTGGGGTCGCCGGCCGATGATCAGCAGATCGACGAGCAGGACGCCGATGGTGACGACGACGGTGATGGCCCAGACCGTGGGGCTGGCGACGGAGTCACCAACGAGGCTTTGCACGAACTTCTCTCCTCCGGAGTTGTTCTCGGGCGGAGCGGGCGCACACGATGGCACGTCCGGCACCAGGACAAGGATCAGCTCCGGAGGTCTCTCCCGCCCGACTCACTGCGACTCGGACCAACGGCGCCGGGGCGCGACGCTCGAAGAGACGAGGCCGAGACCGTGATGACGACACCGCTGCGAAGGAATACTCCCCTCCACGCGAGGCACCAGTCTCCCAGACGGAGCAGGAGCGGCCAAACCGGCGTCGCTACGACCGGCGGCAGGAGGCTCAGTCGAGGCAGAACTCGTTGCCCTCGGGATCCTGCATCACGATGAACCCCGCTTCGCCTGGGCTGGAGTCGGGCTCGAACCGCCGCAACCTGGTGGCGCCCAGGGCGACGAGGCGCTCCGCCTCGACCTCGAGTGCCCCCATCCGCTCCTCCCCGCGCAGGTCGGGCGCGGCGCGTACGTCGAGGTGCACCCGGTTCTTGGCCGTCTTGCCCTCTGGGACGCGCTGGAAGAAGAGCCGCGGCCCCACGCCCTTGGGGTCGCGGCAGGCGGACCGGGAGTTCCACTGGTCACGCGGGACGCCCCACGCCTCGAGCGTCTCCTCCCAGGAGGTGAAGCCCGAGGGCGGTGGCTCCTCGGCGTAGCCGAGCACCTCGCGCCAGAACGCCGCCAGGGCGCTGGGGTCGGCGCAGTCGAAGGTGACCTGGACCTGACGCACGTCGCTCATTGCCACACCCTAGGCGGCCGGTGCTTCTTCGGCAGTCGTGAGACCACCAGGTCGTAGGACGTGTCGACCGCCTCGCGGATCTCGTCATCCGGGATGCCTGCGCCTACCTTCAGCGTGTTCCATCCCGAGCGACCGATGTAGGCCATCACCGAGGCATCGTCCGGGTAGCGCGCCAGCCACTCGTCCGCCTCCTCACGGGTCAGCCCGCACTTGACGCCAACCGAGTCGGACCCGAAGAAGGCGAAGATCTTGTCGTGGACCTTCGCCACGGTGTCGCCCTCCCAGGGCTCGTCCTCCCAGGCACCCGGCTTGGCCAGGCAGTAGGCGACGAGCTCCTCGCGGGTCATGGCCTCAGCGCGCTCCGGCCTCGACCATCTGACGCAGCTCCTTCTTGAGCTCCGAGATCTCGTCGCGCAGGCGGGCGGCGAGCTCGAACTGCAGCTCGGCCGCGGCGGCGTGCATCTGGTCGGTCAGCTGCTGGACGAGGTCGGCGAGGTCCTGTGACGGCAGGCCCGCCAGCTCGGCGGCGTGCTTGCCCGCCTCACGTGAGAGACCGGGCACGGGTGCCTTCTTGCCCTTCTCACCGCCGGCCTTCTGCCAGGTCTTGAGCAGCTCTTCGGTGCTCTCGTCCTCGCGGGCGAGCATCTCGGTGATGTCGGCGATCTTCTTGCGCAACGGCTGCGGGTCGATGCCGTGGGCCTCGTTGTAGGCGACCTGCTTGGCGCGGCGGCGGTTGGTCTCGTCGATGGCCGACTCCATCGACGGCGTGATCCGGTCGGCGTACATGTGCACCTGGCCGGACACGTTGCGCGCGGCGCGCCCGATCGTCTGGATCAGCGACTTGTCGGAGCGCAGGAAGCCCTCCTTGTCGGCGTCGAGGATCGCGACCAGCGACACCTCGGGCAGGTCGAGGCCCTCGCGCAGGAGGTTGATGCCGACGAGCACGTCGTAGTCGCCGAGGCGCAGGTCGCGCAGCAGCTCGAT
>DATGDO010000222.1:0-8065 GCA_035310805.1 Solirubrobacterales bacterium | reverse complement strand
TCGGTGAGGACGCCGCCGAGCAGGACGCCGGAGGTCGCCCCGATCGCCCCGACCGCTCCCCACGCGCCCAGGGCGCGGTTGCGAGGCGGCCCCTCGTCGAACGAGGTGGCGATGATCGCAAGCGTGGCGGGGGAGAGGATCGCCGCGCCGATGCCCTGGATCGCACGGGCGCCGAGCAGCGCGCCGGACGTCGGGGCGAGGGCGCAGAGGAGGGACGCCGCGGAGAAGAGGAGGGTGCCGCCGAAGAACATCCGCCGGCGGCCGAAGAGGTCGGTGGCCCGCCCGCCCAGCAGCAGGAAGCCGGCGAAGGTGAGGGTGTATGCGTTCAGGACCCACTGCAGGCCATTGGTCGAGAAGCCCAGTGAGTCCTTGATCGAGGGGAGTGCCACGTTCACGATCGAGACGTCGAGGATCACCATGAACTGGCCGAGACAGACGACCAGCAGGAGTGCGTTGGAGTTGCGCCTCACCATCCCCCTCGCTGCAGTGACGGGGTTCACTTGCGAACGGCCTCCAGAATGTACGCCGCCTCGATCGCCGCGGCCAGCCGTGAGGGGCTGGTGAGACGCATGTCACCGTCGCGCTGCTCGGCGGCGGGGGTGGTTTCGGTGCTCTCTGTGCCTGTCATTTCGCTTGCCTCCGTGCCTGTTCGATAGTACGATGAGGATCGTACCATAAGTTCGATGGATGTCGTACAATCAAGATCGAGCCAGATGGAGCCACACCACCCAGACAGGAGCGAGATCGAGCTCTCGGCCGTGCTGCACGCGCTCAGCGACCCGCACCGGCTGGAGATCGTGCGCCGCCTCGACCAGGACTCGGAGCCCCGCGCCTGCGGCACCTTCGGCTTCGATCTCTCGAAATCGACGATGACCCATCACTTCCGGACCCTGCGGGAGGCCGGCGTGATCCGGCAGGAGCGAGAGGGCACGACCAAGCTCACCTCGCTGCGCCGCGAGGACCTCGACGCCCGCTTCCCGGGGCTCCTGGATGCGGTGCTGAGCTCGGAACCGGTCGCCGTCTAGCGGCGGCTTTGAATCATCGCGGCGGCGTCATAGTCTTCGTCGGGAGTGAGTTCCTCGACGGCGTCCGTGATTCGCAGGGCCGCGCTCGACGATTTGATCGCGGCGCTGGATAGACGCGGCTACACGGTGGTCGGGCCGACCGTCCGCGACAAGGCGATCGTCTACGAGAAGATCTCCTCGATGGCCGATCTGCCGGAGGGAGTGACCGACGAGCAGGAGGGCGGCACGTATCGCCTTCACGAGCGCGACGACGGCGCGCTCTTCGGCTTCAACAACGGGCCGAACTCCTGGAAGCACAACCTCTTTCCGCCCAACCTGACCCTCTGGAAGGCGAAGCGCGCGGCGGACGGTGAGATCTCATATCAGGAGCAGAACGAGAACCGGCCGCGCTACGCCTTCCTCGGGGTACGCTCGTGCGATCTGGCCGCGATCGGGGTCCAGGACAAGGTGTTCATCGGCGACTCCTACACGGACGCCGACTACGAGGCCCGTCGCCGCGACGCCTTCATCGTGGCGGTCAACTGCTCGAAGGCGGGCAACACCTGCTTCTGCGTCTCGATGGACACCGGTCCCCGCGCCGACTCGGGCTACGACCTGGCGCTGACCGAGCTGCTCGAGGGTGATCACCGCTTCCTGGTCGAGGTCGGATCGGAGCGCGGTCAGGAGGTCCTGAGCGAGATCGGCGCCGGCGAGGCGGAGCAGCGGGACGAGGACGCCGCCACTGCGGTCTCCGAGAAGTGCGCGTCCGAGATGGGCCGGGAGCTCGACACGGACGGGATCAAGGAGCTGCTCTACCGGAACATGGAGCACCCGCGCTGGGACGAGGTCTCCGAGCGCTGCCTGACCTGCGGCAACTGCACGCTCGTCTGCCCGACGTGCTTCTGCCACACCGTCGAGGACATGAGCGATCTCGCCGGCACGGAGGCCGAGCGGGTGCGCCGCTGGGACTCCTGCTTCAACCTCGATCACTCCCACATCCACGGCGGCAGCGTCCGCAACTCACCGCCCTCGCGCTACCGCCAATGGATGACCCACAAGCTCGCCACCTGGATCGACCAGTTCGGCACCTCGGGCTGCGTCGGCTGCGGGCGCTGCATCACCTGGTGCCCCGTGGCGATCGACATCACCGAGGAGACGGCCGCGATCCGCGCCGCCGACATGGGCCCGTCACCCGGCGAGGAGAGGGGGATCAGTGCGGACCATTGAGGAGCTGCTCGCCGAGGCACCGGCCTTCGGGGGCATGAAGCGGGAGCACCTGGCATTCATCGCCGGCTGCGCTCAGAACAGGACCTTCACCAGCGGCCAGTACCTGATGCGCGAGGGCGATCCCGCCGACACCTTCTGGGTGATCCGCCACGGCAGGGTGGGGATGGAGATCTTCGTCCCGCAGCGCGGCGAGGTGACGATCGAGACGATCGACGACGGAGACCTGCTCGGCTGGTCCTGGCTGGTGCCTCCTTATCGCTGCCACCTGGACGCCCGCGCGCTCGGCAACGTGCACACCGTCGCCTTCGACGCGGTCTGCCTGCGCGGCAAGACCGACGAGGATCCGGTGCTGGGCTACGAGCTGATGCGGCGCTTCATCCCGGTGATCGTCGAGCGGCTCCAGGCGACCCGCGTGCGCATGCTCGACGTCTATGGACACGTCTCGAGCTCCTGAGATGTCGACCCTGGCCGACCCCATGCTGCCGAGCTCGTACGTGGTGACGGACAAGCGCCAGGACCTCGAGGACACCTGGACGCTCGAGCTCGAGCCGGCGGGCGGCGACGGAGTCGGGGAGTTCCGCCCCGGCCAGTTCTCGATGCTCTACGCCTTCGGCGCCGGCGAGGTGCCGATCTCGGCCAGCTCGATCGCAGTCGACGGCCCGCTGGTCCACACCATCCGGGCGGTCGGGGCAACGACCCGCGCGATCTGCGCCTGCGAGCCGGGTGACCAGGTCGGCGTGCGCGGCCCGTTCGGCAACAGCTGGCCGCTTGAAGAGGCAAGGGGGGGCGACGTGGTGGTGGTCGCGGGCGGCATCGGCCTGGCGCCTCTGCGCGCCGCGATCCATCACTTGATCGACAACCGCGACGACTACCGCGCCGCGGTCCTGCTCTACGGCGCCCGCTCGCCCGACGAGATGCTCTTCTTCAGCGAGCTGCAGGGATGGCGGGAGGCGGGGATAGACATCAAGTACACCGTCGACACCGCCACCGGGGAATGGGACGGGCGCGTCGGCCTGGTCACCAAGCTGATCCCGATCGCGGGGTTCCAGGGATCGCGGACGACGGCGATGGTCTGCGGCCCCGAGGTGATGATGCGCTTCGTCTCGACGGCCCTTCAGGACCGAGGTGTCCCCACCGACCGCATTCACGTCTCGCTGGAGCGGAACATGAAGTGCGCGGTCGGGCACTGCGGCCGCTGCCAGCTCGCCCACCGCTTCGTCTGTAAGGACGGACCGGTCTTTCCGGTCGGCCGGATCGGGACCCTGCTCGGAGTGAGGGAGCTGTGAGCGCCGAGGCCGTCAGGGATCCGGGAGCCAAGCCCAAGCTGGCCGTCTGGAAGTTCGCCTCCTGCGACGGCTGCCAGCTCTCGCTGCTCGACTTCGAGCGCGAGCTCGTTTCGCTGCCCGACCAGATCGAGGTCGCCTACTTCCTGGAGGCGACCCGCGGCGAGGTCGAGGGCCCCTACGACCTCTCGATCGTCGAGGGCTCGATCACGACGCCGCACGACGTCGAGCGGATCAAGGAGGTCCGCGCGAAGTCGCGGCGCCTGGTCACGATCGGGGCCTGCGCGACCTCGGGCGGGATCCAGGCCCTCCGGAACTTCGCCGATGTCGAGGACTTCATGTCCGCCGTCTACGCCTCGCCCGAGTACATCTCGACGCTCGAGACCTCGACCCCGATCTCGGCCAACGTGCACGTCGACTTCGAGCTCCAGGGCTGCCCGGTCAACCGCCACCAGCTGCTCGAGGTGATCAGCGCCTTCCTCAACGAGCGCAAGCCGGCGATCGCCAGCCACAGCGTCTGCATCGAGTGCAAGCGGGCGGGGAACGTCTGCGTGATGGTCGCCCACGGCACGCCCTGCCTCGGGCCCGTCACCCACGCGGGCTGTGGCGCGCTCTGCCCGAGCTACGACCGCGGCTGCTACGGCTGCTTCGGCCCGATGGAGTCGCCGAACGCGCCCTCGCTCTCGGGCTGGTTCGAGGGGCTCGGAATGGAGGAGGTCGACGTGATTCGCGTCTATCGCACCTTCCACACCGCGCGCGAGCCGTTCCAGACCGAGAGCGAGAAGCTCGGCGGCGCGCCGGGGCCCAAGGTCGGCCCAGCGGTCTCCGACCCGGAGGAGCGCGGTGGCCGATAACGGGGGGACCCGCACGATCCGCACCGAGGCCCTCGCCCGGGTCGAGGGCGAGGGCGCGATGCAGGTGCGGATCCGCGGCGGCCAGGTCGAGAACGTCGAGCTGCAGATCTATGAGCCGCCTCGCTTCTTCGAGGCCTTCCTGCGCGACCGGGACTTCAAGGAGGCCCCGGACATCACCGCGCGGATCTGTGGCATCTGCCCGGTCGCCTACATGACCAGCGCGTTCAACGCGATCGAGGACGCACTCGGGGTCGAGGTCGATGAGCGGATCCGGGTGCTGCGTCGGCTCATGTACTGCGGGGAGTGGATCGAGTCTCACGCCCTCCACGTCTTCCTGCTCCACGCCCCGGACTTCCTCGGCTTCGAATCGGCCTGGGCGATGGCGCGGGACCACCGCGAGGTGGTCGAGGGCGGGTTGAGGATCAAGGCGATGGGCAACGACCTGCTGCGCACGATCGGCGGCCGCGCGATCCACCCGGTCAACGTGCGGGTCGGCGGCTTCTACAAGGCGCCGAGCAGGGCGGACCTCGACGCGCTGGTCCCCGGCCTCGAGGAGGGGCGGGAGCTCGCTCGCCGGTCGGTTGACTGGGTCTCGAAGCTCGATTTCCCCGACTTCGAGCAGGACTACGAGTTCGTCGCGCTGCGCCATCCCGATCGCTACGCGATCGAGGACGGGCGCCTCGTCTCCGGCTCCGGCCTCGAGATCGCGCCGGGCGAGTACGAGGAGCACTTCAGCGAGCAGCAGGTCCCGCACTCGACCGCGCTCCAGTCCCGGATGAGCGACGGGGGCACCTACTTCCTCGGGCCGATGGCGCGCTATTCGCTCAACTCGTCCCAGCTCTCAGGTCTCGCCCGCGAGGCCGCCGAGCAGGCCGGGCTGGGGGAGATCTGCCGCAACCCCTTCGAGTCGATCGTCGTCCGGGCGGTGGAGATCCTCTACGCGTTCGATGAGGCGCTGCGGCTGATCGCGGGCTACCAGGCACCGGACCCGCCCGCGCCCGAGGTGCAGCCGAAGGCCTCGACCGGCTGTGGCTGGAGCGAGGCGCCGCGGGGGATGCTCTGGCACCGCTACCGCCTCGAGGACGACGGCTCGATCGCCGAAGCTCGGATCGTCCCACCGACCTCCCAGAACCAGGCCCGGATCGAGCAGGACCTGCTCGAGTTCGTCGGGCCGCGGGTCGAGCTGCCCGACGACCGGCTGCAGTGGGAGTGCGAGCAGGCGATCCGCAACTACGACCCCTGCATCAGCTGCTCGACCCACTTCCTGAAGCTAGACGTGGACCGGACGTGACCGCGCGATGGTCAAGCACTTCATCCATCGCGAGCATCACCCGACCGATCCTGCGTTCCTGCACGAGGAGCGCGAGTTCCTCGAGCGCGGGTACGCCGCCCTTCATCTGATGGAGAAGCACCGCGACCAGCTGCAGCAGGATCTGGAGGTCGCCCGCAGCGAGGCCGCGGACCTCGGCGTCTCGCTGCGGCGCGCGCCGGTCTCGGGGTACAGGGCATGGCTGGCGCTGATCGGCGTGGGCAACCGCTTCCGGCGCGACGATGGCGCGGGCCTCGAGGTCGCGGCCCGGTTGCGCGCAATGCGGCCGCCGGGTGTGAGGGTGCTCGAGGAGGAGGGCGAGCCGGCCTCGCTGCTCGAGGCCTGGGAGGGTGTGACGGAGGCGCTGGTGGTCGACGGCGTCCAGTCCGGGGCGGCGCCGGGGAGCCTGCATCGCTTCGAGGCGACGAAGGAGCCGCTGCCGGCCGAGCTCTTTCGTCCCTCCACCCACGCGCTCGGGGTGGCGGATGCGGTCGAGCTCGCGCGTGAGCTCGACCGGCTCCCGCATCGGCTCGCCGTCTACGGCATCGAGGGCGAGAGCTTCGAGACCGGGCAGGGCCTGACGCCGCCGGTCGCCGCGACCGTGGATCGCCTCGTGCGGGAGCTCCACGACGAGCTGCACGCGATCTCCCCCTCGCCATCGTCGTTCCCGCTGGGGCCGGATCGGCCGGCTTCGCCGGATCGCTAGGTGGCTGAGCGCCTGCTCGGAGCCCGCGCGTGAACGTCGTCAAAGCGGAGATCGAGCTCGACCAGGGGATACTGCGTGAGCTGGAAGGATCCTTCGGCGGAGAGCTCGTCCGTCCCGGGGATCCCGTCTACGACCAGCATCGCCGGGTCTGGAACGGGTCGATCGATCGCGCTCCCGCCCTGATCGCGCGCTGCAGTGGGGTCGCGGACGTGATCTCGGCTGTCCGGTTCGCGAGGGAGGCCGGCGTCGAGGTGGCGGTCCGCAGCGGCGGCCACAGCTTTCCCGGGCTCTCCGTCTGCGACGGCGGGATCGTCGTCGACCTGCGCTCGATGAGGGGCATCCGGGTCGACCCCGGTCGACGCACGGTGCGTGCTCAGGCCGGGGTGCTTTGGGGAGAGCTCGACAGGGAGACCCAGGCATTCGGACTCGCCACGACGGGCGGGATCGTCACCCACACTGGCGTCGCGGGGCTCACGCTCGGCGGCGGCATCGGGTGGCTTCAGCGGAAATACGGGCTGACGATCGACCAGCTCCTTTCCGTCGACCTCGTCACCGCCGAGGGGGAGTTCGTGAAAGCGAGCGAGACGGAGAACGCCGACCTTTTCTGGGGGCTGCGCGGGGGCGGAGGAAACTTCGGGATCGTCACCGAGTTCGAGTTCCGCCTCCACCCTGTCGGCCCGATCGTCTTCGCAGGACCGGCCTTCTGGCCGATGGACACAGCGCCGGAACTCCTGCGCTTCTACCGCGAATGGAGCGCCGAGGCCCCGGACGAGCTGATGACGATCGTCGTCCAACGGAAGGCGCCGGCGCTTTCCTATGTCCCAGCCGAGCTCCAGGGAAAGCCGGTGGTGAGCGTCGCCTGCTGCTACGCGGGCCCCGTCGACGAGGGGGAGGCGGTGGTGCGCCCGCTCAAGGAGTTCGCCCCGCCGGTCCTCGACTTGTGCGAGCCCAAGCCCTACCTCGAACACCAGGCGATGTTCGACGCATCCTTCCCGCACGACTGGTGGTACTACATGCGGGCCTGCGACGTGGCGGAGCTCAGCGACCCGGTCATCGAGATTGCGGTCGACCACGCGCTGCGGATCCAGTCGCCGCGAACCGCGTTCCCGATCTGGCAGCTCGGCGGGGCGGTAGCGCGCGTCCCCGAGGATGAAACGGCATTCAACGGCCGCCACGCAGGGCACACGTTCAACATCACCGGCATGACCACCACCAGGGAGGGCTTTGAGGCCGAACGGGAGTGGGTGCGGGGGTTCTGGTCGGCATTGGAACCTCACCACACCAGCGTCTATGTCAACTTCCTCATGGACGAGGGCGAGGAGCGGATCCGCCAGGCCTATGGGGCGAAGTACGACCGCCTCCAGGCCCTGAAGCTCAAGTACGACCCCGACAACCTCTTCCACCTCAACCAGAACATCCCGCCGAAGTAGGACTGCGTTTGATCGATACGCGTAGCCATCCCACCGCGCCGCTCGTTTACGTCGACACATCGGATGTCCGTGAGGGGGCGCTCGAACAGCTCAAGGGCGCGGTCGCCGAGTTGGCGGAATTCGTCGAGAAGAACGTGCCTCGGATCGTCGCCTACGGCGCCTTCTTCAGCGACGATGGCCGACAGATGACGGTCGTCCACGTACATGCCGATGCCGCCTCGCTCGACCACCACATGGAGGTGGGTGGGCCGG
>DATGDO010000221.1:0-5991 GCA_035310805.1 Solirubrobacterales bacterium | reverse complement strand
GCGATGCGAGCCACGTCGAGGTCGACCAGGAGTTCGCCATCCACCTGCTGGTGCGGGGAGAACAGATCCTCCGATTCCGGGGCTTCCGTGAGTGGCGGGAGGCTCTTGAAGCCGCCGGCTTTCCGGAGTAGGCGCCTCCGAGACGTCGATGCGTCCGGTGGCCTTGGCGGCCAACTTGCCCAACGCTTAGATCACGCTCCCGGCGGGAAGGGGATCAGCATTCATGCTGACTGCCGCAATCATCGGCAGCTGCCTCCTGTTCGCGGCCTTGGCGCTGATTGCTCCCGCCATCACCAGCGAGCATGCGAGAAACCGCCTCAGGTTGCAGAGGCGCTCGTCCACTTCCCCGAAGGCCGTTCAGGGAACCGGTTCACCCGACGATGAGAGGGCGGCGGTGCCCTCTCATCTACCGGCTCCGCCGCTGCCGCCGGATCAGGTGTAGCGCTGACCCGCGGTCCGCAGGGCCGCCGACAGCGCACCACGACGGAGCGGGAACTCAATCCCCGGAAACCTGACCCGGTTCCGTTAGTTTTGTCTGATGACCGGGTCCAACGGGACGACGACGCTGCGCGTGGGCGCCGAGAGCTCGGCGCTCGTCGGGAACACCCCATTGGTGGCGCTGCCGCGCCTCGGCGCCGAGCTGCCGGGAGAGCTCGTCGCCAAGCTCGAGTTCTTCAATCCGGGCGGCTCGGTCAAGGACCGGATCGGCGTGGCGATGATCGACGCCGCAGAGCGCGAAGGCCTGATCGAGCGCGGGCGCTCGGTGATCGTCGAGCCGACCAGCGGCAACACAGGTATTGCGCTGGCGCTGGTCGCCGCCGCCCGCGACTACCGCCTGATCCTGACGCTTCCCGAGGGGATGAGCCGCGAGCGCACCGCGCTGCTGCGCACCTATGGGGCCGAGGTCCACGAGACGCCCTCGCTCGGGGGGATGAACGAGGCGGTCGAGCTGGCGAACCGTCTCGCGAACGAGAACGACGGCTTCATCCCGCAGCAGTTCTCGAACCCCGCGAATCCCGAGATCCACCGCCGGACCACCGCCGAGGAGATCTGGCGGGACCTCGACGGCCAAGTCGACGCCTTCGTCGCCGGCGTGGGCACCGGGGGGACGATCACCGGCGTCGGTCAGGTGCTCAAGGAGCGGCGCCCCGAGATCAGGATCGTCGCCGTGGAGCCGGCGGCCTCGCCGGTGCTCTCCGGCGGGGAGGCCGGAGCCCACAAGATCCAGGGGATCGGAGCCGGCTTCGTGCCCGAGGTCCTGGATCGCGACGTGATCGACGAGGTCGTGGGGATCAGCGACGAGGATGCCCTCGACACCGCCCGCGCGGCGGCCCAACGCGAGGGGCTGCTGATCGGGATCTCGGCCGGCGCTGCGATTCGCGCCGCGCTCGACCTCGCCGCCCGCGAGGAGATGGCCGGCAAGCGAATCGTCGTGATCGTGCCAGACTCGGGGGAGCGGTACATGTCGCTGCCCTTTTTCGCCCCGTCCTAGGCCTCGCGGGGACCCTAACATCCGGAGCGTGTTCGGTCTCGGCACCCTGGTGCGGGTGGTCAAGGAGGTGACGGCGGACGTCGCTTCCGCCCGCGAGCGCGACCCCGCCGCTCGGGGTGTCGGCACAATCGAGATTCTGACCGGCTGGGCCGGGGTGCAGGCGCTGCTCGCTCATCGTGTCGCCCACGCCCTCTGGGAGGCCGACGTGCCCCTGCTTCCCCGGACGATCGCCTATACGAGCCGCGCGGTCACCGGCATCGAGATCCACCCGGCGGCGGAGATCGGATCGGACTTCTTCATCGACCACGGCTCGGGGGTGGTGATCGGGGAGACGGCCGAGATCGGCGACAGGGTGACCCTGTACCAGGGCGTGACCCTGGGCGGCACCGGCTTCGCCCGTGGGAAGCGCCATCCGACCCTCGACGACGACGTCACCGTCGGCTCCGGGGCGAAGCTGCTCGGACCCGTCACCGTCGGTCGCAACGCCAAGGTCGGCGCCAACACGGTGGTGATCGAAGACGTGCCCGACCACACCACCGTGGTCGGCAACCCCGGCCACCCGGTACGGGTGGAGGGGCGCCCGCTCGAGGGGCCCGATACCGATTGGATCCACCTGCCGGACCCGATCGCCGAGGCGATGAAGGAGCTCTCCGAGCGGATCGGCGAGCTCGAGAAGCGGCTCGTCGATCTCACCGGCGAGCCGAGCAAGCCGGCGGACGTCACGGAGCTGCGACCGAAGAAGGGGCCGAGCTCAGCGGGCGGGTAGCTGCGAGGCGAGGCGGCCCGATGATTCGAAGGGCGCTCCGCGAGGAGCGGCCCGTCGTCCATGGAGGAGCCGCCGCCTGAGGCAGTCCTATCCTTGCGCCCGTGGCCCGCGGACGAGAGGAACTGAAGGTCGCGCCCGAGCAGGCGCCCGGAGCGCCGATCGAGGCGGGCGCCGACCAGGTGGAGAAGCTGCTCGCCGGGCTCAACCGCCCGCAGCGCGAGGCGGTCACCTTCGACGAGGGGCCGCTGTTGATCCTGGCCGGCGCCGGCTCGGGCAAGACCCGCGCGCTCACCCACAGAATCGCCTGGCTGCTCGCGACGGGCCGAGCCCATCCGAACCAGATCCTGGCGATCACCTTCACGAACAAGGCGGCGGACGAGATGCGCGAGCGGGTCGCCTCGCTGGTCGGCGGCGTCTCGCGCCGGATGTGGGTGATGACCTTCCACGCCGCCTGCGCGCGCCTGCTGCGGATCGAGGCCGAGCGCCTCGGCTACACGAGTCGCTTCACGATCTACGACGAGGCTGACTCGCTGCGCATGCTGAAGCGCTGCCTCGACGAGCTCGAGGTCGACACGAAGCGCTATCCGCCGCGAGCCGTGCGCGCCCGGATCTCGGACGCGAAGAACCAGCTGATCGACGCCGAGAGCTATCAGGAGCAGGTGGGTGGGCCGTTCGAGGACCTGGTCGGCCAGGCCTATCGCCTCTACGAGCGCCGGATGCTCGATGCGAACTCGCTGGACTTCGACGACCTGCTGATGCGCACGGTCAACGTCCTGGAACTCTTCGAGGACGTGCGGCGCCGCTACCGCGAGCGCTTCCGCTGGGTCCTGGTCGACGAGTACCAGGACACCAACCACGCGCAGTACCGGCTGCTCCAGCTGCTCTGCGGCGAGGAGGGCAACCTGACCGTCGTCGGGGACGAGGACGAGTCGATCTACGGGTTCCGCGGCGCGGAGATCCGCAACATCCTCGAGTTCGAGGAGGACTTCCCGACGGCGGCGGTGGTGAAGCTCGAGCAGAACTACCGCTCCAGCGAGACGGTCCTCGAGGCCGCCAACGCCGTCATCTCCCACAACACCGGCAGGCTCGGCAAGCACCTCTGGTCCGATCTGGGCGAGGGCGAGAGGATTCACGTCGCCGAGCTGGAGGACGAGCACGCCGAGGCCCGCTTCGTCGCCGGGGAGATCGAGGAGCTGATCGACCAGCACGGCCTGAGCCGCGATCAGATCGCCGTCTTCTACCGAACCAACGCGCACAGCCGCGTCCTCGAGGACATCCTGGTCCGCTACGAGCTGCCCTACCAGGTGATCGGCGGAACGAAGTTCTACGAGCGCGCCGAGGTCAAGGACGCGGTCGCCTACCTTCAGCTGCTGGTCAACCCGGCGGACGAGGTGAGCTTCTCGCGGGTCGTCAACTCGCCGCGGCGCGGGATCGGCGACAGCAGCCAGGCCAAGCTGCGCGCCCACGCCAACACCACGGGCCGGACCATCTGGGAGATCGCCCTGGAGCCGGAGGCCGTTCCGGGACTCGGGTCGGCGGCGATCAAGTCGATCGCCCGCTTCACCGAGCTGATCGAGGGTCTCCTGGCTGAGTTCGAGGGCGGCCCGGTCGCGGAGCTGCTCCGAGCGCTGCTCGAGCGCTCCGGATATCTGGACGCGCTGCGCGCCGAGCGGACGATCGAGGCCGAGGGCCGGATCGAGAACCTGGAGGAGCTCGTCGGTGTTGCCTCGGAATTCGACGCCAATCGCCAGGTCGAGGGCCCATCGGACGTGGCGCCGCTCGACGAATTCCTCCAGGCGATCTCGCTCTACACCGACCAGGACGACCTGAAGCGCGACGAGTCCAAGGTGACGCTGATGACCCTGCACAATGCGAAAGGCCTCGAGTACGACGCCGTCTTCATGATCGGCTGCGAGGAGGGCGTCTTCCCGCACTCACGCTCCCTGGAGGAGGGAAACGAGGAGGAGGAGCGGCGCCTCTGCTACGTGGGCATCACCCGCGCGCGCAGCCGGCTCTGGATGACCTACGCGCGCAGCCGGCGCCTCTTCGCCGGTCGGGAGACCGGCTTCCCGTCGCGGTTCCTCTCCGAGCTGCCGGACGAGCTGGTCGAACGCGAGGGGACCCAGGAGCAGGCGATCACCGGCTGGGCGCTCGGCGGCGCAACGAGCACGGCGCCGGCGCCGGGTCCGTCCCTGTCCTTCGGCACCGGCGACGACGTGGTCCACGCGAGCTTCGGCGACGGAGTCGTGACCGCGGTCGAGCCGGGTGGGGTGATCGTCGTCCGCTTCTCTCGCGATGGGACCGAGCGCAAGCTGATGGCCGACTACGCGCCCCTGACAATCAAATCGGGCTCCTCCTACGCCTCGGGCCCGGAGGACGCCCGGATCAGCTGATGGCAGCGATCGTGATCGACGGCAAGGCCGTCGCCGCCTCGGTGCGCGAGCGCGTGCGCGGCGAGGCCGAGGAGCTCGCGGCCCATCTGGGGCGCCCACCCGGCCTCGCCACGGTGCTCGTAGGTGACGATCCCGCCTCCGCGATCTACGTGCGGCGCAAGCGGGAGGCGTGCGAGGAGGTCGGGATCCGCTCGTTTCACCACGAGCCGGACGGCTCGATCTCCCAGGAGGAGCTCCTCGAGCTGGTGGGGGAGCTCAACCAGTCCGACGAGATCGACGGCATCCTGGTCCAGCTGCCGCTGCCCGGCCAGATCGACGCCGATGCGATCGTCACCTCGCTCGATCCGGACAAGGACGTCGACGGCCTGACGCCGACGAGCGCCGGCCGGCTGGCGCGCGGGGAGCCGGGCCTGGTGCCATGCACGCCGCAGGGCGTCATGGAGCTGCTCGCCTCGGTGGACGTGGATCCCGCGGGCAAGGAGGCCGTGATCGTCGGGCGCTCCAACCTGGTCGGTCGCCCTCTCTTCTCGCTCCTGCTCGGCGCCAACGCCACCGTGACGATCTGCCACAGCCGCACCCGCGACCTGGGCGAGGTCTGCCGCCGCGCCGAGATTCTCGTCGCCGCGGCAGGTCGCCCCCGCCTGGTGGGTGGCGAGATGATCCGCCCCGGCGCGACCGTAATCGACGTCGGGACCAACCGCACGGACGAGGGGCTGGTCGGCGACGTCGACTTCGAGGCGGCCCGCCGGGTCGCAGGGGCGATCACCCCGGTACCCGGAGGGGTCGGGCCGATGACGATCGCCATGCTGCTGGCGAACACGGTGCGCGCTGCACGGCTTCGCCATCAGGTCGCCGCCACAAGCGGCCGCCCCGCCTAACTGGCTCCGGTCTTCGGCCTGAGCTCCTGAGGGCCTGGTGGCCGCTTGCCGTGCTTGAATGGCGCCCGTGATCCGTCACGGGCAGCAGCGAAACCGTGGTCCAAACCCACCGAGGGAGGCCTGACTTGGACGCATCAAGGCTTCGCACGGGCGAGATCGTCGCCGGGATCGGCGGCGCCGCCCTGTTCGTGTTCCTGTTCTTCGATTGGTTCAGCGGCGCGCCGGAGCTGAGCGGGAACGTCGCGACCGGCGCGACCATCTCCCGTCCGGGGGTGAGTGGCTGGGATGCGCTGACCGACCTCCCGGGCTTCCTGATCATGCTGTCCGGCGTCGCCGGGCTCGCTCTGCTCTACCTCGGCGCCACCGGCCAGCGGATCAACATCCCCATGCGCCGGGGTGCGATCACCGCTCTGCTCGGGGTGCTCGCCGTCCTGCTGATCCTCTGGCGGATGGTCGTGGGGT
>DATGDO010000220.1:0-5962 GCA_035310805.1 Solirubrobacterales bacterium | reverse complement strand
TGAAGATCGGCATCTTCCTGGGACTGGGGGCCGCGATCGCGATCACGGTGGGTGCGCTGATGGCACTCCGCGAGGACGGCTTTGAGCCACTCGTCGCGGTGGCCGGTGGCCGCGGACGCACGGCCTCCGCGGGCGCTCCGGCGGGGACGCCCGCTCCGCCGACCGAGGAGGCCCCGGCCTCGACGCGGACGGGCTCCGGCGGTTCGGGCTCGGGCGGCAGCGAGCACTCCCCGCGCGACGAGTAGACGGAGGACGAACATGGTTGGAGGAAGGTTGACCCAGGGGCAGCTGATAGCGGCGGTCGGCGCGATCGTCCTGCTGGTGGCGATGTTCCTCCCATGGGTCGGGACGAGCGGCCCGTCGCTCCCATCCGGTATCCCCGTGCCCCAGGGAATCAGCAGCGGGAGCAGCACGGAGAATGTCTGGAAAGGGTCGACCCTCGACGTCTATCTGCTGATCACCGTGATCGTGGCCGCGCTGCCGGCGCTGCTCGCGCTCACCGACAGCGCCGAGGAGTTCTCCTTCGTCTCGGCGGCGGCCTTCCTGCTCGGGGTGGTCGGCGCGATCCTGGTCGCGGCGTTCCTGACCGTCGACTTCCCGGACGGCGCGGACCGGAAGATCGGTGCGTTCATCGGCCTGCTGGCCACCATCGCGATCGCGGTCGGCGGCTTCAGGGCGATGCAGGAAGAGGTCGCCCGGGAGATATAGGCTCGCCGTAATGCAAGGGCGCGCGCCGGCGCGACCCGTCTTCTGTGGAAAGAGGAGGCAAATTGGACGCGAACAGGTTGTCTCAGGGCCAGCTCGTCGCCGCGATTGCGGCGATCGCCCTGTTCATCATCAGCTTCCTGCCCTGGTTCGGCGTGGGTGGCACGGCGGTGACCGTGGGCGGCACCACGATTGGCGGGTCCGTCAACCGAACCATGTGGCAGTTCGAGAACCCGTTGGACATCTATCTGCTGATTGTCATCCTGGTCGCGCTGGTACCCGCGGTGCTGGCCTTGACCGGCGGCGAAGCGGATTTCCCGCTGGCGCCTGTAGCCACGACCCTGCTTGCGGGGGTCGGGACGATTCTGCTGATCTACCAGCTGTTTGACCATGGTGATGGAGCCTCGATCAAGATCGGAATGATCTTGGGGTTGATCGCCACGGGCGCGATCGCCGTGGGCGGATACCTGACCATGCAGGAGGACGTCGGGGGCGAGCGCTACTGAAGCGTGGGTTGCGGCTGGGCGAGCTGGTCGGGGGCATCGGCGGCCTCGGCCTGCTCGTCGCCAGCTTCCTCCCGTGGTACTCGGCGGGCGGCGAGAACGCGACCGCCTGGCAGGCATTCAGCGTGGTCGACATCGTGCTGGCCGCTGCCGCCGTCGCCGGCCTGTCGGTCGCGATCGTGGTGATCACTCGCCTCTCGGTCAGCTACCCGGTGGCCGGCAGCTCGGTAGCGGCCGGCTGCGGAGCGGTCGCGCTTGTCCTGATCGTCATCCGGCTGATCGACCCGCCGGGCGCCGGCAGCGTCGATCGTGAGATCGGCGCCTGGCTCGGGCTGGTCTCCGCGGCCGCGGTCGCAGTCGGCGGCTACCTCGGGATGCAGCCGCCTCGGGCGGTCCCGGCCGCCTCAGCCCGCTAGGGCTGCCCCCACGTCCCGCGCCACGTGAGTGGCGCAGGCGATGACCGTCATCATCGGGTTCACCCCCACGGACGTGGGCAGCAGGCTCGCGTCGGCCACGTAGAGACCGTCGGTGCCGCGAACGGCGCCGCGCTCGTCGCAGACGCTGGTCTCCGGGTCGGAGCCCATGCGCGCCGTGCTCATCGGGTGGAACGCCTCCAGGCGCAGGTCGGCCGGGCGCAGGCTGATCGACTCGAACTCCGCCAGCCGCTCTCGCGGGATGACCGACACAGGCGCCACGTTCGGATAGACCTCGGTCGCCCCGGCGGCGAAGTGGATCTCGGCCGCGCGCGCGATCCCGAACTGGATTCGCCGCGCCTCCTCCTCCAGCAGGCGGTAGGAGAGGCGCAGCGATCCGTTCGAGCTGAGCCTCACCCGCCCTTCGGAGTGATCGTGCAGGTGAACGCCGATCGAGGCGATCTGGTCGTAGTGGGCCACCCGGTCCGAGAAGGCGGCGCCGACCCCGGGGAGCCATTGCGCCCCGAAGGAGAGCGGGGTGAAGGTCGCCTCGAGCAGGATCCCTTCGTCCTGCCACTGATCCACGTAGTAGCTCTGCATGACGCCCTCCCAGCCGCGGACCTCCTCCTCGTAGCGGGCCCCGATCCAGGCGGCGGGGTGGATGTGGAGGTGCCGGCCGAGGGCGGGGTGGTTGATGCCGGAGCGCAGCAGCAGCTCTGGCGTCCCGAAGGCGCCGCCCGCGCTGATCACGGCCTTCGCGCGGACCTCCCAGTCGCGACCCGCCGCGGTTGACCCGGCCGTGGTCTTTGTGGCGGCCGAATATGTTGGAGTCATCTCCTGCGCCGCCGTCGTCGGCATGCCCGCCCGGCAGGCGAGGCCGGTGGCGCGCCCGTGCTCGCTGAGTACGCGCTGCACCTGGACCCCCGCCCGGACCCGCGCCCCCGCGGCGACCGCGCGGGGCAGGTAGGAGACGTGGGCGGCCCGCTTGGCATCGAGGGGGCAGCCGAGCGGGCAGGAGCTGCACTGGACGCAGCGGCCGGCGTTCCGGCTGATCGGGCCCCCGCTCGCGCCGAGGGCCCCGGCGCCCTCCATGCAGAGCTGCCCGTTGCGCCCCATGGTCTCGGGATCCAGTGGGGTGACGGCGAGCACCCTCTCCGCCTCCGAGTAGATCCGGCCCAGATCGCCGACCCAGTCGATGCCCTCGCCGTCGCGCCACTTGTCCAGCACCCCCCGCGGCGCTCGGAAGCAGGTGCCCGAGTTGATCACGGTGGTCCCGCCGACGGTCCGGCCCACGGGGACGGGGATCGCGGGCCTGCCCGAGGCGATCGTCATGCCGCCGTCGCGGTAGAGCAACGGCAGCCCCTCCAGCGGGTCGGTCGGATAGCTCGCGCGGTCGACGTAGGGCCCGGATTCGAGGACCATCACGTCGAGCCCCGCAGCGGCGAGGGTGGCCGCGGCGGCGGCTCCGCCGGCCCCCGAGCCGACGATCGCCACGTCGCATTCCTCACCCGCCCCGCCAGCTTCCAGGTCGCCGAGACCCATCGTCAGCGGCTCCGCCGCGCCCTCGGCGACGGCGCAACGCGACTCGAAGCCGACCGCCGTCCGGACCCGCTCGTCGCGGGCCCAGCCCACGGTCGCGAGCAGCTTCGCCAGGAGCAGCAGGTCGCGGTACAGGGAGAAGCCCGAGCCCTCCATCTTCGCCATGTACTCGGCGCGGGCCTCGACGCTCAGCCGGCTGAACCGCCAGGGGAAGGGCAGGAACTCGAAGACTCGCAGGGCCAGCCTGACCAGCTGGACGGTTCGGGCCGGCATCCGTGCGAGGAATCGGGCGAGCGGCTCGGCGATCGGGACCTGCGTCTCCGCGGCGGGCAGCCCGTCATTGCCAGGGGCGATTGCCTCCGCGATGGCTCGCAGAGTGCGAAGCTCGGCGGCCCGGAGCCCCGGCGGGCGCCTTCAGGGGGGAGCGGCGGGGGGGCCCACCCGCCCCGCCAGCGACCAGAGCAGCAGGGACGCGAAGACCAGCGAGCCGTCGACGACCCCGTTGAGCAGGTACACGAAGACGTCATCCTCGATGAAGAAGATCAGCGACGTGATCGAGGAGGCGGCCTTGCCTGCGGCCAGGGCCAGCAACATTGGCCGGTACCGGACGACGTCGGCCTGCGCGATCAGGACGATCGCAGTGATCACGACCATGTAGGCGAAGCCGAGGGAGAGCCAGAGCCGCTCCTCCGTCTTCGGCGCCGGCGTGTGGAAGCCGAGGTGGTGGCCGAGCTCGGTGAGTCGAGCGAGCGTCCCATCCGGCCAGGCGATGAAGAAGAATCCGGTCAGCGCGAATCCGACGGCCATCAGCCGGAGGCTCGCGACGATGAATCGTTCCGCCTTCTCCCCCGTCATGGCGGCGGATCCTATGGGAGGTCCTGGCGCGCGGGTCCTGTCGCCGAATCGCACCGCGGATCGAGGCATCTCACCGCGGATGCGATTCGGCGCCACCCGCGCGACGGCCGCGCCTATGATCCGCCGAATGATCGACCGGGAGCAGGTTCTGCACGTAGCCAAGCTTGCCCGGCTGCGCCTGTCCGATGCGGAAATCGAGAAGATGGCCAGCGAGCTCTCCGGCATCCTCGAGCACGTCGAGCACATCGCCGAGCTCGACCTCGACGGCGTCGAGCCCACCTCCCACGTGATCGCCCTCCAGAACGTATTGAGGCCCGACGAGCCCCGGCCCAGCTGGTCGCGAGACGAGGTGTTGGAGCGCGCGCCCGATCCGGCATCCGGGTCCTTCCGCGTCCCGTCCCCGCAGGCGTAGATGCCGAGCGAGCTGATCGAGCTCTCCGTCGCGCAGGCGGCCGACCGAATCCGCTCCGGACAGATCTCCGCGGACGAGTATTTCGACGCCTATCGCGAGGCGGCCGCCGGTGACTCCCTGAACGCTTTCCTCTGGACGGCCGAGGACGCGGCGCAAGCGGACCTCGAGGGCACCCGCGCCGCCCAGGAAGAGGGGGATCCGGATCGCCCGCTCGCCGGCATCCCCGTTGCAGTGAAGGACATCTTCTGCACCGAGGGGATTCCGACCACCGCCGGCTCTCGGATCCTCGAGGGGTACCGGCCGCCCTACACGGCTACGGCGGTCCGCAGGCTGCGCGACGCCGGGGCGCGGGTGCTCGGCAAGGCGAACATGGACGAGTTCGCGATGGGCTCGTCGAACGAGAACTCCGGTTACGGGCCCGTGCTCAACCCGTGGGACTCCGGCCGGGTACCCGGAGGGTCCTCCGGCGGCAGTGCCGCCGCGGTCGCCGGCCGGCTCGCCCCCTGCGCGATCGGGACGGACACCGGCGGATCCATCCGCCAGCCCGCCGCGCTTTGCGGGATCGTGGGAATGAAGCCGACCTACGGCGCCGTCTCGCGCTACGGGATGATCGCCTTCGCCTCCTCGCTCGATCAGTGCGGGCCGCTCAGCAGGGACGTCACCGACGCCGCGCTGGTCCTGCGGGCGGTCGAGGGCCGCGACGGCTGCGACTCGACGTCGCTGGGCATCGAGGGCGGCATCGGTCTGCCCAGCCGCGAGGACCTCAAGGGGCTCAGCTTCGGCGTCCCCAGGGAGCTCGCCTCCGAGGCGGAGGGCATCGAGTCCGGCGTGCGGGAGACCTTCGAGAGGACGGTGGCGCTGATCGAGGAGCTCGGCGGGAGGGTCTCGGAGACCGAGCTGCCGCACGCACCGCACGGGATCTCCGCCTACTACGTACTCGCCCCAGCCGAGGCGTCCGCGAACCTCGCTCGCTTCGACGGGGTCCGCTACGGCCTCCGGGTGAACGGTGGCGATCTCACCGAGATGTACGAGGAGACCCGCGCCGAGGGCTTCGGGGCGGAGGTGAAGCGCCGGATCATGCTCGGAACCTACGCGCTCTCCTCCGGCTACTACGAGGCCTACTACGGGCGTGCCCAGCGGGTACGGACAAAGATCGCCGAGGACTTCTCGAAGGCGTTCGAGCGCTTCGACTTCGTCGTCACCCCGACCTCGCCCACGGTTGCCTTCGAGCTCGGCGCGAAGACCGACGACCCACTGGCCATGTACATGAACGACTACTGCACGGTTCCGATGCCGCTGGCCGGCATCCCGGCGATCTCCATTCCGGCCGGCCTCGCCCCACCCGCGGACGGCGGCACCGAGCTGCCGGTCGGCTTCCAGATCGCCGGCCCCGCCTTCTCGGACTCCGCGATGCTCGACGCCGCCTACGCCCTGGAGCGCGCGATCGGCTTCCGCCGTGAGGGTGATGGAGCGGTCGCATGAGGAACGCGACGCCGCTCACCGACGAGGAATTCCGCGAGGCCGTCAGGGACGCC
>DATGDO010000219.1:0-1650 GCA_035310805.1 Solirubrobacterales bacterium | reverse complement strand
GATGGAGGGGCCGTTCGTCAGTGTGCATCTCTTCACCTCCCTGTGCGAACACTACGGCAGATACGGAATGGCAGCCGAGGGCAGAAACCTTCTGGGCCTTGCGAAGGTCGCCGATCTTCTTCGCACGACCCGCCGAAACGCGATTCGTTTGACCGGGCTTCCCGATTTCCCCGAACCGATCGCCCGGCTTCGAGCTATGGCGTCCCCGCTCGGGTGCCTGAGACGCCTCGACTGGACAAGAAGCGGCGCCTTTTGGGGCCTCGGTCGACCGCGTAGCCTGCGGCACGTGACCGAAACATCGAAGGCGGGGACGTCGTCCGACCTGCGGGAGGGCAACGAGCCGATCACCGCCGAGGGGATGGATGCACTACGCGCCGAGCTGGAGGAGCTCGAGGGGCCGCGACGTCGTGAGATGGCGAAGCGCATCAAAGCCGCGCGTGAGCTCGGCGACCTGAAGGAGAACGCCGACTACCACATCGCAAAGGACGACCAGGCGCATCTCGAGACACGAATCAAGCGGCTCCGCGAGCGGCTGGCTAAAGCGGTGGTGTTGGAGGCGGATACGAGCGCGAGCATCTTCGCATTCGGCCGGACCGCTGAGGTCAGGGACGTCGAGAGCGGCCAGTCGAAGACCTGGACACTTGTGGGCCCGACAGAGGCCGACCCCAAGCAGGGGAAGCTCTCGGCGGAGTCACCTGCGGGGCGGGCGCTGCGGGATGCAGCGGTCGGCGAAGACGTCAAGTTCGAGACGCCGGGAGGCGTGAAGACCTACCGGATCGAGAAGCTACTCGACTGATGCGTATCCGGTTGGCTCAGGCTGCATGCCTGAGTGCCGTGATCTCGTCGTAGGTCGTCGGGTCGTGGATTGCGCCGAGCCCGAGGAGGGTTTGAAAGGCGGCCATCGGCGTGCCTCGTCGGTTGTGACGGAAGACGAATTCGTCGAGGTAGACGGGCAGGTGCTCATTTGAGACGCCGCGATGGGTGCCGTGCATCCATGCCTTCAGGTTGGAGATCGCTCGATGCACCCGGGGTAGCAGTTGCTCCTCGGGCGCGGCACCCGTCTGTTTGCGCGGGCGGTGCTCGTAGCCGAGCTTGGCCAGTCCCGCGTAGGAGTTGAGCCCGTCGGTGTGGACGATCGCCCCGGGGTCCGTCGTCGCCTCCGTGAACGCCTCCAGCGTCTTCGCCCGCGAGTTGGCGAGCACCTGCAGGCGCAATCGCCCCGATCCAGGCCCGCGGACCTCAATCGCGGCGCCGACGAGCGCCTTCTTGCCGCGCTGGCGGCTGCCCTTGAGGCCCTCCTCGTGCCCGCCGAGCCAGAAGTCATCGATCTCCACCTCGCCCTTCAAGGGCTCGCGCTCGGGGGCCACCATCGCCCGGCGCAGCTTCTGCAAGATCAGCCATGCCGTCTCGTAGCGCGAGAGCCCGAGCTGTCGCTGCAGCTGCTTGGCCGAGATCCCGGGGTGATGGGTGGCGACCAGATAGGCGGCCCAGAACCAGGTGCGCAGCGGGGTGCGGGTTCGGTGCATCACCGTCCCGGCCGTGACCGAGGTCTGAAGAGCGCAGGCCGAGCACTGCCAGAGGTGTCGGCGTTCGAGCACCCAGGCGCGACGCCCTCCGCAACCGGGGCAGATAAAACCCTCTGGCCAGCGC
>DATGDO010000218.1:0-6466 GCA_035310805.1 Solirubrobacterales bacterium | reverse complement strand
ACGCCTTGGCCTTCGCGGAGCCCGGATCGCCGGGGTCGAACTCCCCGCTGGGCGAGGTGAAGGGGTGGTTGTGCGGATCCCAGCGCTCCTCGTCGTGCGCCCAGCCGAGCAGCGGCCAGTCGACGATCCAGGTGAGCTCGTCCGCCTCCGGATCGATCAGGCCGAGTCGCTCACCCAGCCGGCGCCGGAGCTCGCCGAGCACCTCGGCGGAGAGCAGCGGCTCGTCGGCGACGAGCAGCACCACCTCTCCCTCGCTCCCGCCGAGCGCCGCGTTCGCGGCTGCGATCTCCTCGGCCGAGAGGAACTTGGCGACCGGCGAGCGCCAGCCCTCCCCCTCGACCACGGCCCAGACCAGCCCCTTGGCCCCGAGCTCGGTGGCCTCCGCGACCAGCCCATCGAGCTCCGCGCGGGACATCTCATGCTTCCCCGCGTTCATGCCACGCACCATCGCGCCGCGCTCGATCGCCTGGCGGAAGGCGTTGAACCCCGAGCCGCGAAAGGTCTCCGTCAGGTCGCGGAGCTCCAGGCCGAAGCGCAGGTCCGGCTTGTCGGAGCCGTAGCGGGAGATCGCCTCGTCGTACGGGAGCCTGCGCATCGGCAGCTCGACCTCCACGCCGCACCGTCCCAGCACGTGCGCGAGCAGGCGCTCGTTCAAATCGATCACGTCGTCGGTTTCGACGAAGGACATCTCGATGTCCAGCTGCGTGAAGTCCGGTTGCCGATCGGCACGCAGGTCCTCATCCCTGAAGCAGCGCGCAATCTGAAAATACCGCTCGAAGCCCCCGATCATGAGAAGCTGCTTGAAGAGCTGCGGGGACTGAGGCAGGGCGTAGAACGAGCCGCGCTGGAGCCGGCTCGGGACCAGGAAGTCCCTGGCGCCCTCGGGGGTCGAGCGAGTGAGGATCGGCGTCTCGATCTCCACGAATCCCTCGCCCGAGAGGAACTCCCGCATCGCCGCGCTGACCCGGTGCCGGAGCTCGATGGCCTGGCGCATCCGGTCGCGACGGAGGTCTAGGTAGCGGTAGCGCAGGCGGGTCTCCTCGCTCAGCCCGCCGAAGAAGGATCCGATCTCGAAGGGGGGCGTGTCGGCGTCAGCGAGGAGCCGGGCGTCGGTGACCCGGATCTCGACCTCACCGGTCGGCAGCTCGGCATTCACCGTCTCCGGCGAGCGCCTCACCACGGTGCCGCTCGCGGTGAGCACGTCCTCGGAGCGCAGCTCGTGCCCGAGCTTGAAGGCCACGCCGGCCTCGTCCGGGTTGAAGACGAGCTGCACGAGACCGGTGCGGTCGCGCAGGTCGACGAAGACTAGGCCGCCGTGGTCCCGGCGGCGGTGGACCCAGCCGGCGACGCGCACGTCGGAGTCGACCCGGTCGGGCAGGACCTGGCCGCACCAGATGTCGCGGTAGGAGTTCGCACGCAGCGCTGGGAAACCGTCGCTCATCGCGACCGGAGTGTTTCATCAGCCAAAGGAGCGACCTCCTCGGCGGCCCTGGCGGGATCGATCTCCCGCTCCTCCCCGGTGCCCATGTCGCGCAGCTTCGCCGTCCCCGCACCCGAGAGGATCAGGGAGTACCGCGCGCCGAGGCGGTCGGCCTGCTTCATCTGCCCCTTGGTCGTGCGGCCCGCGAGGTCGAGGTCCGCGGCGAGCCCGGCGCGGCGCAGCTCCGTGACCAGGGCGAGGGCGCCGCTGCGCCCGTCGGCGTCGGCGACGACGAAGACGTCCGCCCGCGACGGGGTTCCCTGATCGCCCAGCGCGAGCGCGACCCGCTCGATGCCGACCGCCCAGCCGCATCCCGGGGTCGGGGGACCGCCGAGCTGCCCGATCAAGCCGTCGTAGCGCCCGCCGCCGCCGAGGCCGGACTGTGCGCCGAGGCGCTCGCACTCGAACTCGAAGACGGTGCGGGTGTAGTAGTCGAGGCCTCTTACCAGGGTCGGGTCGAGGTCGTAGGCGACGCCATTCTGGTCGAGCAGCCCCCGCACCGCCTCGAAGTGCTCGGCGTCCGCCGGATCGAGGTGGTCGAGGAGGGTCGGAGCGCCCGCCATCACCCGCCGGGTGCCCTCGTGGTCGGCGTCGAAGGCCCGCAGCGGGTTGATGTCGATCCGCTCCCGCACCTCCGGCGAGAGATCGGCCTCGTGCGAGTGCAGATAGGAGCGGAGCTCGCCGAGATAGGACTTGCGCGCGTCGGGCGAGCCCAGGCTGCCGAGCCGTAGCCTCACGCCCGGTACGCCCAGCTCCGCGAGCAGATCGTGCATCAGCAGGATCAGCTCCGCGTCGACCAGGGGCGAGTCCGAGCCGATCGCCTCCGCGTCGATCTGGGTGAACTGGCGGTAGCGCCCGGCCTGGGGACGCTCGTGGCGGAAGAACGGCCCCGACATCCAGAGCTTCACCGGCTGCGCGAGCTTCTGCATGCCGTGTTCGAGATAGGAGCGGCAGATCGAGGCGGTCCCCTCCGGCCTCAGGGTCAGGCTGCGCCCGCCCTGGTCCTCGAAGGTGAACATCTGCTTCTGAACGATGTCGGTCGACTCGCCGACGCTTCGGGCGAACAGGTCGGTGTCCTCGAATGCGGGGGTGTCGATGCGTGCGTAGCCGGCCGCCTCGAGGGCCTCGCGGGCGGCGGACTCGATGCGGCGGCGCACCGGCTGGGAGTCCGGCAGCGCATCGAAGGTGCCCCTCGGGGCATTGAACCTGAAGGCCATGGCGCAGCGACCTTAGCCGGGACTCCGGTTGGGGGGAGCGAGCCGGGTGGTCAACCCCGGGGGAGCCCGCGCGACGGTGGAGAGGCCTCCTTGAGGAGCTTCAGCTCGCTCCTCAGTGCGCGGACCTCGCGCAGGATCTCCTGGTCCGCCCGCAGCTCCGCCTCCTCGAGCGGCTGCTCGTCCTCGCGCACGAGCAGGGAGGCGACGACGGCGGTCGTGAAGGCCAGGAGCACGAACCCGGTGATCATCGTCACCGTGGCGATCACGTGCCCCGCCAGTGTGTGGGGCGCTGGCCCGGACCAGCCGACGGTCGTCATCAGCGAGATCGACCACCAGACGCCGTCCCAGTACGACTCGGTGGTGTCCGTGGAGAACGCGGCCATTCCCGCAGCCCCTGCGAGGACGACGAACCCCGCGACCGGTAGCAGGTAGCGAAGCCAGGCCCGGCGCAAGCGGAGCGTCCGAGGGCTCCGCTCATGCAGCCCCCGACGCGAGGCTGGTGGCAGATCGGCACCGGTAGGCCTGGCCATGCTGAAGATCGTCCTACTGGGGATGGCGATCCGCATCCGTGCTCGCGCACCGGAAGCGCTCAGTAGTTCGCCTCGGGGGCGAACGTGCGCGCTCCGCTGCCGCTAGCGGGCGAGCTCGGCGAGGAAGGGGTTGGTGGCGCGCTCGGCGCCGAGGGTGGTGATGCCCATGTGGCCGGGGTAGACGGTTGTCTCCGGCGGGTGCGACTCGACCAGCTTGCGGATCGACTCCAGCAGCGTCGCCCAGTCCCCGCCGGGCAGGTCGGTGCGCCCGACCGAACCCTGGAAGAGGACGTCGCCGGAGAAGATCGTGGCCTCGTCGCGGACCGAGTAGGTGACGTGCCCGGGACTGTGCCCCGGGGTGAAGATCACGTCGATCTCCATCCCGGCCAGCTCGAGCTTCTCGCCGCCCGACACGGTGTGATCCGCCTCGTAGCTCTCGAAGGGGCCGAATCCCGGCCAGGGCACGAACGAGTTGATGTCGGCGAGCACCGGGGTCTCGATCTCAGGGCACCAGACCGGGGCCCCCGTCGCCTTAGCGATCGGCGCCACTGCGCCGATGTGGTCGAAGTGGGTGTGCGTGACCAGGATCCCCTCGATGGTCACACCGAGCGCGTCGGCCGCGGCCAGGATCCGCTCGGCCTCGTCGCCGGGATCCACGATCAGCGCGCGGTCGGAGCCGTCCTTCCGGAACAGGAAGCAGTTCTCGCCGATCTGGCCGACGGTGAACATGCGGACGTCCACAGCTCAGCCCCCCGCCTGCCCGGCGCCGGTGCGCTGCGTCTCTTTGGCCGCCCGCTTCTGCTCCTCCTTGCGGAGGTGGCGCTGGTAGAAGAACCGGTCCATCAGGTAGGCCATCGGGACGTAGAAGCCGAGCATCAGGATCGCGACGACCAGGGAGGTGATGGGGTTCTGGCCCATCAGCGCGAGCAGGCCGAGGAAGAGGACCGCCGCCACGGCGCCCTTCTTCAGGGCGCTCGACCAGCTCGGCGGGCCGGGTACGCGCGGGCCGCCCTTCTTCTTGCCGCGGCTGCGCGCCCGAGCCTGCGCCTCGGCGCGGCTGCGCGCCCGCCCGCGGGGGGGGCGGGTGTCGATCCGGCCGCCCTGAGTGCCACGGTGCTTGCGACGGCGCTTCTTCTTCGTCTGGGCCATCGGGCTGAACGCTAGCCGAGAACGTTCTCGATCACGTCACGCCTGGGATCGAAGTCCCGGATCGCCGGCTCCTCCGGGTAGCCCTCCAGCGCGGCCTCTGGGGCGAGGCCGACGAGCTCGGCCTCGATCGGACGGACCCCGTGCGCGGCCGCCAGCCGCGAGACCTCCGCAACGACCTTGGCGAGGGGGACCCTGCGCGGATCGTGGACGTTGATCGAGACCTGCGTGCGCTCGCCTTCCCGCTGCAGGCCCAGCGCCCGAACCCCCGGCAGCCCCCCGCCGGCCTCACGCAGCTCGGCGGCGATCTCCCGCGCGATCTCCGGGTTGGGCGTGTCGAGCTCGACGTTGAACGCGACCAGCGGCTCGCGCGCGGTGACCAGGGTCGCCCCCGCGGTCGGGTGAGGCTCGGAGGGGCCCAGGTCGGCTTGCAGCTCCCCGGAGCCCATCCGGCGCGCCAGCTCGGCCGGCCCGCCGCGGCGGAAGTACGCGCGCTCCGCCCGCTCGGGACTGGTCGCGAGCTCTCCGTAGAAGAAGACCGGGATCCCGAGCGCGGCGATCCCGTCCGCGGCCTCGCGTGCCGCGGCCACCGCGTCGTCGTGGCGGTCGCCCTGCCAGACGATGGGGCAGACGTCGAGCGCCCCGATACGAGGGTGAAGTCCCTGGTGCGTCCGCAGATCGATCAGGTCGAGGGCGTGGGCGGCGCCGGCGGTCAGAGCCTCGACCAACTGCCGGGGCTCCGCGGCGATCGTGTAGACGCTGCGATTGTGCTGGGTGTCGAAGTGACGGTTCAGCAGGCGTGCATGGGCCCCCAGGGTCGCCTCCAGCGAGTCGATCACCCGCTCGTTGCGCCCCTCGGAGAAGTTGGGAACCCCGATCAGCGGCAGCTCTCGGAGGTCGTCGCCTCCGGTCACGGGATCAGCAGATCGCCGTCGCGCACGATCGCCTCTCCGTCCAGCTCGATCGTGGGCTTCATCACCACGCAGTCGAGGTGAACCGGCACCTGGACGGTGCCGCCGATGCCGGCCGAGGCGCCGAAGGCGATGTGGCAGGTGCCGAGGATCTTCTCGTCCTCCAGGGTCTCGCCCGTCAGCTTCGCCTTCTCGTTGGTCCCGACGCCGAGCTCCGCGAGGCTGGTGCCGTCGTCGCCGTGCTCGGTGAGCAGCCCCATGAAGGCCATCCCCTGGCCGCTCCGCGCCGAGGTCAGATGCCCTCCCTCGACCACGAGCTCGACCGGCTCGTCGACCAACCCGATCCCCGCCATCGACCCATCGACCACCAGGGTGCCGTGGCCGCCGGCGGGCGAGATGAAGCCCTCCCCGCAGGGCAGGTTGCCGAAGGCTCCACGCTCGGTCAGCTCGCCGGCGTCCGGGATCGCCTCGCGGCCGGAGAGGTCGAGGCGCAGGTCCGTGCCGTTGGCGTCCGTGATGCGGGCCTCGGAGGCGCGGTCGAGCGCCTCGGCGACGGCGTGCCCTTTGCGGCGCAGGCCCAGCATGTCGGCACCCATCACCCGCGCCAGCATGTCCTCGGTGACTCCGGGGAGGGTCGCGCACCGCGCGCCCCTCTCGGTGGCGCGCTTGCGCGCCGCCGTGTGGGAGAGCGACTGAACGGTCGGGGCGAGCAGGACGTCGGCGCCGGCCATCGCCTCGGCCACCGTCCGCGGCGGCTCGGCGGCGTGCGAGGCGCGCTCGGAGATGATCGCCAGGACGGAGTCTCCTCCGGCCTCCGCCGCCTCTTCGCGCAGCCTCTCGCCGAGATGCTGCGTGGCGGGATTGCAGACGACCAGCACCTCCTCGCCGTCGCTGACGCCGAGGCAATCACGGACCACCGCCGCCACCGCTCGATCGAGATCGTCCACGGCCGAGGACCCTAGATGACACCCGACCCGTCGCTACGATTGACCGCCCCGCCGGAGTAGCTCAGTCGGTTAGAGCAGCGGAATCATAATCCGCGTGTCGGGGGTTCGAGTCCCTCCTCCGCTACCACCTTCCATTTCCCGCAATCACTCCGCCGGAGCGACGACACCGCGAAGCTCGGGGTCCGTCTCGGGACGACGCACGATGCTGTGGATGAGAACGATTGAGACGGCGAGG
>DATGDO010000217.1:0-1977 GCA_035310805.1 Solirubrobacterales bacterium | reverse complement strand
CGGGACAGGAGCTCCGCAAGCACGGCCTCCGCATGAAGTTCAACCCGCTTCCCGAGATCGTCGCTGGCAAGCGCGTGGTGGTGGTGGACGACTCGATAGTGCGGGGCAACACCACCCGTCAGATCGTCGCGATGCTGAAGGACGCGGGCGCGAAAGAGGTGCACCTGCGGATCTCGGCCCCGCCAATCCGCCATCCCTGCCACTACGGCATCGACATGTCGACGCGCGAGGAGATGATCGCCCATGATCGGTCCGTGGATGAGATCGCCGAGGAGCTCGGCGCGGACTCGCTGGCCTATCTCTCCATGGACGCCGTCTACGAGGCGGTCGGGACCCCGCGCGAGAAGCACTGCGACGCCTGCTTCACCGGCGAGTACCCGCTCGGCGATCCGGAGAGGGCGAACGGCAAGTTCGCTCTCGAGGAGATCGCCGTCGTCCCCGCGGGCCGCTGAGCCTCCGCGGCATAGGCTTGGCGCCGTGTCCGCGGAGAACGTCGAGAAGCTTCGAGAAACGCCGACCCGGACACACGTTTCGTGAGGGACTTTCGCATCGTGGTGCTCGCCTCGGGCGGCGGCACGAATCTCCAGGCGATTCTCGATCAGCTGCACGGGGGCGACGAGGGGATCGAGGTCGTGGGCGCCGGGTCCGACAAGCCGGGGGCGATGGCCCTCGAACGGGCGCGCAAGGCCGGGGTCGAGACGGCCGTCTTCCCGGCCTCCGACTACGAGGACCGGCGTGCCCGCGATAGGGCCATGGGCGACTGGATCGAGCAGCGCCGGGCCGACCTGATCGTGCTCGCGGGATACATGCAGCTTCTCTCACCTGAGTTCGTCGGCCGGTTCCGAAGCCGGGTGATCAACGTGCATCCTGCGCTGCTGCCCGCCTTCCCCGGCATCGACGCGGTGCAGCAGGCGCTCGACCATGGCTCCAAGATCACAGGCGTCACGGTGCATTTCGTCGACGAAGGGGTCGATTCAGGTCCGATCATCCTGCAGCGACCGGTGCCGGTTCCGCCGAGCCGCGACTGGGCCGAGACCGAGAAGCTGATCCACACCACGGAGCACGCCCTGCTTCCGGAGGCGATCCGCCTGATCGCCTCCGGCAGGGTCAGCTTCGATGAATCGAATCCCCGCGTGGTCCGGATCAAGCCCGAGGGCGGGGACTGAACCGGTGGCGGTCGGCCCGGCATGAAACGAAGTGCTCCCCGGCTGCGTCTCGGCGCACCCCCGCAATAGACTCGCCTCTGTTGCCGACTCCTTCTTCCGAGATCGCTCCAGAGCCCGCCGGCGAGTCGCTGCCGGTGCGCCGGGCGCTGATCTCCGTCGCCGACAAGACGGGCGTCGCTGAGTTCGCCGCCGGACTCGCCAAGCAGGGGGTCGAGGTGATCTCGACCGGTGGGACCCTCTCGGTGCTTCATGAGGCCGGGATCGGGGCCCGGCCGGTCGAGGACCTCACCGGGTTCCCGGAGATCCTCGATGGCCGCGTCAAGACGCTCCATCCCCACCTGCACGCCGCGCTCCTCGCCGTTCGCGACAACCCGGAGCATTCCGAGACCCTGAGGGAGCGGGAGATCGAGGAGATCGACCTGGTCTGCGTCAACCTCTATCCCTTCGAGAGCACCGTCTCCCGCCGCGACGTGCCCGAGGAGGAGGCGATCGAGAACATCGACGTCGGTGGCCCGACGATGATCAGGGCCGCGGCGAAGAACCACCGGTTCGTGGCCGTCGTCGTCCGCCCGGAGAGCTACGACGCGGTGCTGGACGAGCTCGAGGAGACCGGTGAGCTCTCGGCCGCCACCCGCCACTGGCTCGCCAACGAGGCCTTCGCCTACACCGCTCGCTACGAGGCGGCCATCAGCCGCTGGTTCGGGCGTCGCTACGAGCAGCTGCCGACCTACTGGGTGACCGCGTGGGAGAAGGAGCTCGACCTCTCCTATGGTGAGAACCCGCATCAGCGCGCGGCGCTGTACGTGGAGCC
>DATGDO010000216.1:0-4798 GCA_035310805.1 Solirubrobacterales bacterium | reverse complement strand
GATCTCCTCGGCGTACTTCTCGTCGATCGGCTTGCGCTTCAGCTTCATCGTCGGGGTCAGCTCGTCTCCACCGGGCTCCCACTGCTCGGGCACGATCGTGAACTTCTTGACCTGCTCGACGCGGGAGAGCCTGGCGTTCGCCTGATCCACCGCCGCCTGGATCGCGTCGCGGGTCTTCTCATCGGCCGCGAGTTCCTCGATCGGCTTGCCCTCGAGCCCGTTCTGGGATGCCCAGACGGGTGTGAAGTCCGGATCGAGAACGACCAGCGCGACGTTGTACGAGCGTCCGTCGCCAACCGCACACGCCTGGCCGACCAGGGGGCTGGCGGCCTTCAGGTGCGACTCGATGTTGGCGGGGGACATGTTCTTCCCCGCCGCGTTGATGATCAGCTCCTTCTTGCGGTCGACGATCTTCAGGTAGCCGTCCTCGTCGAGCTCGCCGATGTCGCCGGTGCGCAGCCAGCCGTCCTCGGTGAAGGTCTCCTCGTTCTTCTCCGGCAGGTTGCGGTAGCCCGGCATCACGCAGTCGGCCTTGACCAGCACCTCCCCGTCGTCGTCGAGCTTGATCTCGACGCCCGGCGTGGGCGGCCCGACAGTGCCGAGCTTGATCGCGTCGGGCGGGTTGCAGGTGGCGAGTCCGCAGGTCTCGGACATCCCCCAGAGCTCGCCGACCCGAATCCCGATCGCGTGGAAGAACTCGAGCACCTCGAGCGGCGTCGGCGCGGCGCCGACGTTGACGGCGATGGCCTCGTCCAGCCCCAGCTGGACCCTGAGTGGGGAGAAGAGCTGCTGCTCGGCCCGCTCGGCAGCCCTGGCGACCGTGGGCGGCACCTCCTGCCCGGCCTGCTCGGCGCGCACCTTCTCGAGGGAGGCCTCAAGGCCCTTCTGGGCGGGGTCGCGCTGCTCGTCCGGAAGCCCGGCGAGCATCGCCTCCAGGCCGGTCTTGAGCTTCTCGAAGATCCTGGGCACGGCGAAGAACCAGGTCGGCTTCACCTTCGGCAGGAACTCGGCGATCTGCCGCGGATCGGGGCAGATCGTGACGGTGAGCCCGCGGGCCACCGGCAGGTAGTAGTGGGCGTTGCGCTCGGCGACGTGCGCGGCGGGCAGCCAGGAGATCACCTTGCCGCCGCGCTCCGGGAACCGAATGAGCTGATCGGCGGTAGCCACCGCGAAGAGCAGGTTGCGATGGGTGAGCTGCACGCCCTTCGGCGGCCCGGTGGTCCCGGAGGTGTAGATCAAGGTGAGCAGATCGTCGGGACCGAGGGACTCCACGGACTCGGCCGGATCGAAGTCCGGGTCCATCCCCATCACCTCTTCGAGGGTGTAATCCCCACCCTCGCCGTCCACGACGATCAGGTGCTCGAGCTCGGGAAGGTCCTTGCGCGCCTCGTTGAAGCGGTCGAGAAACGCCTTCTCGATGATCCCGATCTTGCTCTTGGCGTCCGAGACGACGTACTTGATCTGCTCGGGCGCGGAGGTCTGGTAGATCGAGAAGGGGACGCCGCCGAGGGAGACCACGGCGAGGTCGCAGGGGATGAACTCCCAGCGATTGTTGAGCATGATCGCGACGGTGTCGCCCTTCCCGAGGCCGAGCCTCGCCAGGCCGCCGGCGATGCGGTGGACCGTGTCGCGCAGCTCGGCCCAGTTGAGCTCGATCCCACGCGCCTCGTCGTGAATCGCGGGCTCGTCCCCGAGCCGGTCGACCTCCGCGTAGAACGCCTTGACCAGGTTCTGCGCGGGCAGCTCGGGCGGCGTCCCCCCGCTCGCGTAGCGCTCAGAAGTCGTTACCTCCACGCCGGCTCTCCTCTCCTCCTAGAAGTGTGCGGAAAACGCTAACACCAGAAGGCGGAACACCCCACTAGCGCACCTTGAAGCCCTCGCCGGAGAGCCGTCCGATGTCGTTGGTCAGGCCGATCACGAACAGCATCAGGATCAGCAGGAAGCCGATGGCGCTGGCGCGCTCGATCACGCTGAACGGCACCCGGGTGCCGCGGATCTTCTCCACCAGGCTCCAGAAGATGTGGCCGCCGTCGAGGGGAAGGAACGGGAAAAGGTTGATGATCGCCAGGGAGAGGCTGACGATGGCGAGCAGCAGCAGCGCGTCGCGGGTGCTTCTGTCGATCGTCTGGTGGGCGACGTCGCTGACCCCGACGACGCCCGAGACCTGCTTGCGCTGCTCCGGTTCGAAGATCCGCGCGAAGGTCGAGACCGTCCTCGAGGTGACGTCCCACATCGCGCTCAGGGAGCGTCCCGCCGCCCCGGCCACGGAGAGGTTCTCGTCGACCAGACCGCCCTCCTGGAAGCTGAACCCGACCCTGTAGCGTCCCGGCGGATCCCCGTCGTTGAGCCCCGGCGCCTTCGAGTCGTAGTAGGGCGTGATCCTGACCGTCACCGGCCGCCCGTCGCGCTTGACCACGAAGGTGGCTGGGGTGGTGGCCCTGCAGCCATTCACCGGGTTTCCGGCGCAGGTATGGGTGTTCACCTGTCGCGCGATCGCGTCCGCCCGGTCAGCGAGATCGTTCTGGCTGGGGCGCGCTCCGCCGTTGGTCGGACGCACACCGTCCACCGACAGGATCTGATCCCCCGGCTCGAGCGCGTTGTGCGCCGGGCTCTTCGCATCGACGCTCCCGATCTCCAGCGTCGTCGCACGCTGCAGCCCCAGCGCGAGGAAGAAGAGCACGAAGAACGCGATCAGGAGGTTCATCGCCGGCCCGGCGGCGATCACGGCAATGCGCTTCCCGATGGGCTGGTTGTAGTAGGCGCGCTCGAGGATCTCGGGGGGGAGCGGCTGGCTCCCCTCGATCGAAGCGGGAGTCTCGGAGCCGGAGTCCGCCCCCTCGATCTGCTCCAGGAGTCCCCGCTGGTTGACGTGTTCCCCGCGCTCGGCGGCCTCGAGCTCCTCGGGATTCATCCCGGTGATCTTCACGAACCCCCCCAGGGGGATCATGCCGATGCCGTACTCGGTCTCCCCGCGCCGCACGCTGACCAGCTTGGGTGGAAAGAAGAGGAAGAAGCGCTCGACGCGCATCCCGGTCGCCTTGGCCACGACGAAGTGCCCGAACTCGTGCAGGACGATCAGGACGACGAAGCCGAGGAAGACGAGGACCCAGCTCACGCGACCGCCAGTCCCTCGACCAGCCCGCGCGCGTGCCCCCGCGCGGCGGCGTCGACGTCGAAGAGGTCCTCGAAGTGCCGGACCGGGCCGCCCGGGATCGCCTCGAGGGTCCGATCGATCACCTCGGGAATGCCGGTGAAGGGAATCCGGCCGGCGAGAAACGCCTCCACGGCGACCTCATCGGCTGCATTCAGCACGCAGGGCGCCGTCCCCCCGGCTTCGCCCGCCTCCCGCGCCAGGCGCAGGCAGGCGAAGACCTCGGTGTCCGGCTGCTCGAAGGTCAGCTGGCCGACCCGCGACAGGTCCAGAGTCGGCACGTCGACGTCGGCGCGCTCCGGGAATTGCAGCGCGTAGGAGATCGGCACCCGCATGTCCGGGTAGCCGAGGTGGGCGAGCGAGGCACCGTCGTTGAGGTGAACGAGCGAGTGGATGATCGACTGCGGGTGGATCACCACGTCGATTCGCTCGTAGGGCACGGCGAAGAGGTGGTGCGCCTCGATCATCTCGAAGCCCTTGTTCATCAGGGTCGCGGAGTCGATCGTGATCCGGCCTCCCATCTGCCAGGTCGGGTGCGCCAGCGCCTCCTCCGCCGTGATGCCGGAGAGATCTGTCCGGCCCCGGAACGGCCCCCCGGATGCAGTCAGCACGAGCCGCTCGACCGTGCCGGGCGGCTCGGCGCGGATCAGCTGGTAGAGGGCGGAGTGCTCGGAGTCGACGGGGATGATCCGCGCGTCCGTCGCCTCCGCCAGCGCGGTGACCAGCTCGCCGCCGACCACCAGGCTCTCCTTGTTGGCCAGCGCCAGGTCGATGCCCTCGGTGAGCGCGACCACGGTGGGCCCGAGCCCGGCCGCCCCGACGACGGCGTTCAGGACCAGGTCGGGCTTCGACTCACCGATCAGCTCGCGGATGCCCTCTTCCCCCGCGAGCACCCGTCCTCCCCACGCCTGGGAGGCTCGCTCGGCCGCCTCGGTGTCCGCGATGGCGACGGCCGGCACCCCGAGCTCGCGCGCCTGGGCGAGCAGCCGCTCCCAGCTCGAGGCGGCGGAGAGCCCGGCGACCTGGAGCTCCTCGCTCGCTGCGATCACCTCGAGCGCCTGTCTGCCGATCGAGCCGGTCGATCCGAGTATCAGCACCCGCTTCACGGCCCCCGAGTGTAGGTGTCGGCCGAAATCCCCCGTAAACCGGGCCCGGCAAAGAAACGGGAGGCCCAAAGGCCCCCCGTCGCTCACCCCTGCTTGATCGCTGATCAACGGACCTGGATCGCCGACAGCTCGTATGTCGGGACCTTCAGGTCGCCCGCGGTCTGGTTGCAGGCCACGGAGATCGTGTGCTGTCCTCCCTGCGGGGTCGTCACGATGTTGATCCCGAAGCCGCTGTCCACGCCTCCCTCGGAGTGGACCTTCGTCTTCGTGCCGTTGAGCGGCGTGTTGTCCAGCTCGAGGCGGCACTCGCCGCTCGCGCTCGCGGCGCCCCCGTTGACGACACCGTCGAACACGACCAGATAACGGCGCGGGAACGCAGTCGAACCGTCGACGGAGACCTGCGTGCAGTCCGTGTAGGTGGTCGTGGAGGTCGGGTCACACGGCGTGTCGGTGGTGTTCGCGTTGGTGCTGCTGACAGGCAGAACCTTCAGGCGGGCATCCTTGCTCAGACCCTTGTATTCGACCTTCTTGCTGGTGGCCG
>DATGDO010000215.1:0-8152 GCA_035310805.1 Solirubrobacterales bacterium | reverse complement strand
GTCTCGACCTGGAAGGCGTAGCCCCGCGCCTCGATCGTCTCGAGATCGATGGATTCGAGGACGATCCGGCGGAAGCACTTGAAGCCGCCCGTGAGGTCGTGCACGGGAAGGCCGAGCGCGGCCCGAGCGTAGGCGCTCCCGCCGCGGCTGATCAGGCGGCGCACCGGGCCCCACTCGGTGATGCCGCCGCCGGGCACGTAGCGCGAGCCGATGGCCAAGTCGGCGTGCTCCGTGGCCCCGATCAGCCTTGGGAGATACGAGGGGTCATGGGAGAAGTCGGCATCCATCTCGATGATGCGCTCGGCGCCGCCGTCGAGCGCGACGCGAAAGCCCGCCAGATATGCCGGCCCGAGACCCTCCTTGCGCTCGCGGTGAAGAACCTCGATCGACTCGTCCGAGGCGGCAAGCCGATCGGCGATCTCCCCGGTGCCGTCGGGCGAGTTGTCGTCGACGATTAGCACCTTCCTCGACGGCGGCAGATGCTCGAGGACGGCGCCGACGATCTGCTCGAGGTTCTCGGCCTCGTTGTAGGTCGGGAGGATGACCCAGACGTCCTGCGTCCGGGGAGGGGCATCGGGCACGGCGGCAAGATAGCCGTCGGCACTAGCTTTGAGCCATGCGCAACGCCGAGATAGCCGCCGCCCTCAGGGAGCTCGGTGTCCTCTACGAGCTCGACGGCGCCGATCGCTTCCGGGTGCTCGCCTACAAGGAAGCGGCTCGTACGGTGGCCCAGAGCCCGATCTCGATCGAGCAGCTGGCCCGGCAGGGGAGGCTGACCGAGCTGCCCGGTGTCGGCAGGACCCTCGCTGAGAAGATCGAGACCCTGATCGAGACCGGAAGCATCCCCTCGGCCGACAAGCTGAAGACCAGGTTTCCGGCCACGCTGGTGGAGGTCACCCGCGTCCCAGGCCTGGGTGCGAAGACGGCCCGCCGCATCTACGACGAGATCGGCGTGGAGAGCCTGCAGGAGCTCAAGGAGGCGGCCGAGCAGGGGCGGATCGCCGGCATCCGCGGCCTCGGGCCGAAGACCGAGGAGAACATCCTCTCCTCCCTCGAGGGGGTCACCGAGGACGGAATCGGGGAGCGGCTCCTCCTCTCGCATGTCCTGCCGATCGCGGACGAGATCTGCGCCGACCTGAAGAAGCTCGGCGTCGCCAACAGGATCGAGCTCGCCGGCTCCGCCAGGCGATGGGCCGAGACCTGCAAGGACCTCGATCTGATCGCCACCACCGACGATCCGGGTGCGCTGGCCCAAGCCCTCGCCACCCATGGCCTCTCGGCCGAGACCAGGCGCGGCGGAGACGCGGCTGCGAGCGTGCTCACCCACTCGGGGCTCAAGGTCGACCTGCGGATCGGCACCGAGAAGACCTTCGGCAACCTCCTCCAGCACTTCACCGGGTCGGCGGCGCACAACGTCCAGCTCCGGGAGCGTGCCCTGGCTCGCGGGCTCTCGGTCAGTGAGAACGGGATCGCCAGGGTCGAGGGGAGAAAGGTCCACAAGTTCGCGCACGAGGCGGGCGTCTACGAGCTGCTCGGCCTTCCCTGCATCGAGCCCGAGCTCCGCGAGGGCAGGGGCGAGATCGAAGCCGGCGACACCGGCGAGCTTCCCGAGCTCGTCACCGTGGACGACATCCAGGGCGACCTGCATTGCCACACGACTCTCTCCGACGGCCGCAACTCCCTCGATGAGATGGCCGAGGCGGCGCGGGCGCGTGGCTACGGCTACCTCGCGGTCACCGACCACTCGGCGAGCCACGGCTTCGGGAACGACGTCAGCCCCAAGCAGCTCGCCGCCCGCATCGAGGAGGTCCGCGCCTGGAACGAGTCCGCGCCCGGCGGCTTCCGCCTGCTCGCCGGATCCGAGGTGAACATCGGCCTCGACGGCTCGCCGGACTACCCCGACGAGCTCCTGGCCGAGCTCGATTGGGTGATCTGCAGCGTCCACACCTCGTTTACGATCTCCGAGAGGGCGATGACCGAGCGGGTGATCGCGGCCATGGAGCATCCGCTGGTCGACTGCATCGGCCACCTCACGGGGCGACTGCTGCTGCGCCGGGAGCCCTATGGCGTCGACATCGAGCGGATCGCGGAGGCCGCGGCCCGGACGGGGACGATGCTGGAGATCAACGGCAACCCCAACCGGCGGGACCTGAACGAGGGGCACGCCAAGCTCGCCGCGGAGACCGGCGTGCGGATCGTCTGCAATACCGACGCCCACGGGACCGAGACCCTGGCGAACATGAAGTACTCGGTCGCAACCGCCCGCCGCGCCTGGCTGAGCGCGGGGCAGATCGCGAACACGCGACCGTGGCGCTCGTTCGCGCCGGTGCGCAAGCGATCGGGGCCAGCGTGAAGCGGGTTGCTCCTCGGCGTTGCCTCGGAGCACCCTCGCCTGCTAGCCCGGCCGGTTGAGTCGCGCCCTGGGGGGCGGCAGCTTGGCCCCGCCGGGGGCGCGCATCCCCTCGAGCATCAGCTCGAGGAAGCGCTCCCAGTTCATCGCGGGCATGCTGCCGTCCGCGGCTCCGGTGACGGCGCTGAGGCCGCAGATCATCGTCGGGATGTCCTCGACCATCAGGTCCTTGCGCATCTTCCCCGCCCGCTGGGCCTTGCGCATCAGCTTCTCGCTCAGATCGACGAGACCCGACTTGGCGGCGGCTGCCTCTCCCACCAGGGGACGGGAGGCGAGCACCTCGGAGAGGCCGCGGTCCTCGGCCTGAAGCCTGGCCGACCACCGCATCAGCTCACAGAAGGCCTCCCAGGGGTCGTCCTTGTCGAGCGACCGCGCGGTCTCCTCGGCCAGCTTCTCGAACCGGTCGGTGACCAGGGCGTCGAGCAGCGCCTCCTTGTTGGGGAAGTGCCGGTAGACGGTGCCGACCCCGACGCCCGCCGCCCGGGCGATGTCCTCCATCTGGCAGTCGAAGCCCTGCTCCGCGAAGGCCTCGCGCGCGGCCTTTAGGACCGCCTCGCGGTTGCGGCGGGCATCGGCGCGCAGCCCGGGTGCCTTGGCGGGCTTCGTCTTGGTGGTGGCTGCCATCAGCTGGTTGAGAAGGGTGAGGGGGAGGTCGGTGGGGCCTTGTGTGACGAGGTGCACGCAAACGGAATCGAGATTCCGTATAGTGCCACCAAGTGAAACCGGAATTCACCTTCCGATTGCAACACAAAAGATAGCGGACCTGTCCAATTGGACGATCGCCGTTCGTCGTAGAGGTGAGAGGAAAGACGACAGCCCCGGATCAAGGAAAGGAGTCAGGGGATGACGACCGCACAGCAATACCTGGAACGTCGATGGACAGCGTTGATCCTGCTTTGCGTAGCGCAGTTCGTCGTCGTACTCGACGCGTCCATCGTCAACGTCGCGCTGCCGAGCATCGGCAAGGGACTCAACTTCTCGGAGGAGAACCTGCCGTGGGTCGTCAACGCGTACGTGATCGCCTTCGGGGGCTTCCTGCTGCTCGGCGGGCGCGCCGCCGACCTGCTCGGGCGACGCCGTGTCTTCATGGCGGGCTTGATGGTCGTCGCGGTCGCGTCCCTGTTCGCGGGCTTCGCCGCGAACCAGGGCCAGCTGATCGCGGCGCGCGCCGCGCAGGGGCTTGGTGCCGCGATCATCTCGCCGGCCGCGCTCTCGATCGTCACGACGCTCTTCGCAGACGGGGCTGAGCGCAACAAGGCCCTCGGCGCCTGGGGCGCGGTCGCCGGGTCGGCCGGTGCAGCCGGCGTGCTGCTCGGGGGCATTCTCACCGACGGCCTCGGCTGGGAATGGGTCCTGTGGGTGAACGTCCCGGTCGCCCTGGTCGCGCTGGCGCTGACCCCAGGCCTGATCCCGGAGAGCCGCTCCGAGTCGGCCACGCGTCACTTCGACGCCGCTGGCGCCGTCACGGTCACGGCGGGCCTCTCGGTGCTGGCCTATGCGTTCCTCGACGCCAGCAACTCGGGTTGGGGGTCCACCAAGATCGTCGGCCTGCTGGCGGTCTCGGCGGCCCTGATCGGGGCGTTCGTCACGATCGAGCTCCGCTCGAAGGCGCCGCTGATCCCGTTCCGGATCTTCCGGCTCAGGACCCTGACCGGAGCGAACGTGGTCGGCATCCTGCTGGGGGCATCGTTGTTCTCGATGTTCTTCTTCATCTCCCTGTACATGCAGCAGGTGCTGGGCTACAGCCCGATTCACGCCGGTCTCTCATACCTGCCGCTGGCGCTGACGATCATCGTCGCGGCCGGCCTCGGAGGCCAGCTGGTGACCAGGTTCGGCTTCAAGCCGATCCTCGCCGTCGGGCTGCTGTTCGTCTCCGGCGGGCTGGCCTGGTTCAGCCAGGTCTCCGTCGGCGGTGGCTTCCTCGCCGACATCCTCGGACCCTCCATGCTCGCAGCGGTCGGCCTGGGATTCGGCTTCGTCACCTCCACGATCGCAGCCGTCTCCGGAGTGGAGGAGCGTGAGCAGGGTCTGGCCAGCGGGCTGATCAACACCTCGCAGCAGATCGGCGGGGCGCTGGGTCTGGCGGTGCTCTCGACGATCGCCACCTCGCGCACCGATCACGTGATGGCGACCGGCGCCTCGAGCCTGCCGAACGCGCTCACCGAGGGGTTCCAGAGCGCCTTCCTCGGCGGAGCGGTGATCGCGGCGCTGGGCTTCGTGGCGACGCTGATCCTGATCCGCACGCGCGACAGCAATGCGCACGTGGAGATGGCGAACGCCGAAACCGCCGCCGAGGCGGCTCCGGCCGGGGCCTAGCGACCGCGAAGGCCGCTCCATCTGGGAGCGAAGGGCGAAGCCCGCAAGGCGGGTGCTCCGAGGCGAAAGCCGAGGAGCGACCCGCTGATCCCAGATGGGGCGGCGGCTCGCTCCCACCTGATCCCGCGCCTGGTTACGCGGCAGCCGGCGGAGGCGGAGGCGGGCTACCCGGCGCTGGACGGTCGCGGCGAAGGCCAGGGGTCCTCACCAGCTTGACCGGCTGCAGCGCCGATCCCGGCTGGACGTAGAAGCGGACGCCGTCCCGTTCCTCGATCGCGGCCACCGCTCCCTCTCTGGCGCGCAAGCTGAGCGCCGCCCCCAGCGCGAAGCCCGTCCCGACCGCTGCTACGCCGGGAAAGACGAAACCGAGCCCGCCGGCGATCGCCGCGAAGAGCGCGAGGGGCCAAAGACGAGCCAGCGCGGCGCGCGTCGGGTTGCCGAGCGAGGGCAGGGCTGTGGCCATTCGCGCCTCCGCCAGCGCGGGCCGCATTGCGTCGGCGGCGCGCGCCGGGCGCCCGAGGACGATGCCGCCCACCAGCGCCAGCACCCACCAGCCCGCGGCGACGTAGAGGGTCAGCGTGTCGTCCGCGTTGGTCGCAGAGATCACGGTCACGGCGGCGAGCGCGGTTGCCGCTCCTGCCGCGAGCAGAACCGTCATCCGCAGCAGGTCGCAGAAGGCCATCGCGGGCGACCCTAGTCGGCCAGGGCCCTGAGCACCCGCGCGAACCCCTCCGGTCCCTGAACGGTGAGGTCGGCCGCGTTCGAGACCTCGGGCGGCGACTCGTCCGAGGCGGCGGCGACGCAGACGGTCTCCTGCAGCCGTCCGTCCTCCTTCAGCGTCCGCAGCGCCGTGAAGGCGTCCACGTCGGTCCGGTCGTCCCCGGCGTAGAGAGCGGCCTCGACCGGCGCCGAGGCGATCAGGGCGGCCACCGCGATCCCCTTGTCGATCGCCACGTTGGGACGGATCTCCAGCACCTTTCGACCGCGGTGGGGGACCAGGCCCTGCGACTCCGCCTCGTCGGCGATCTCGCGGGCGAGGGATTCCGCCGCGCCCTCGTTGTCGGCGCCGCGCCAGTGCAGGGCGATGATCGCCCCCTTGTCCTCGGTGCGGATCCCGACGCGACCGAGCTCCGAGCGGTCCAGCCCGCCGACGAAGCGCGACGCGTCGCGCTCGTGCCCGTCGAGGGAGGGGTCCGGCCGCGGCTCGCTGTCGCCGGGCAGCAGCAGCTCGAAGCCGTGGTTGCCGGAATAGGCAACCTGATCGAGCCCGACCACCCGCCGGGCGTCCAGGGCCCGGCGGCCGCTCAGGCAGCCGACCAGGGCATAGCCATCTGCCAGGGCGCGCAGCAGCTCGCGAGTCGCCTCCGGCACTGCAGCGTCGCCCGGATCGAGGACGATCGGCGCGATCGTGCCGTCGACGTCGGTGAGGATCGCCGAGCTGCCGGGGTTCTCCCTCAGTGGCGTCAGGAGCTCGACGGCGCCCGCATCGAGGCCGCTCTCGTCTGCCGCCGGGGGGTTCATCGCACACTAGTATCGCCCGCCATGCCCCGGACCCTGAAGCTGGCGGTGATCGGGAGCGCCGCTGGTGCATTCAGCGGCCTGCTCGGGGTGGGCGGAGGGAGTGTGCTGGTGCCGCTGCTGATCCTCTGGCTCGGCCTCGGGGAGCGGGCGGCGACCGGGACGAGCCTGATGGCGATCGTCGTGATCGCCGGCCTGGCGGTCAGCCTGCAAGGGATCTACGGCAACGTCGATCCCCCGAACGCCGCGCTGATCGGCATCCCGGCGATCGGCGGCGCGATCGCCGGCACAGCCCTGCAGCAGCGGCTGCCCGAGCGCCTCCTCTCCCTCCTCTTCGCCGTCCTGCTGGTCTTGATCGCCGTCAGGCTGATCATCCAGTGAGTGCCATCGCGGCCGCATTGATGGGCTTCGCCGGGGGCCTCGTCGGGGGCCTGCTCGGGGTCGGCGGCGGGATCCTCTTCGTCCCGGCGCTCGTCCTCTTCCTCGACGAGACCCAGGTTCGAGCCGAGGCCACCTCCCTGCTCGCGATCGTCCCGGTCGCGATCGTCGCGGTCTGGCGGCAGCTCGGTTACGGCAACGTTCGGGTGCGAGAGGGCCTGGTGATCGGGGCCCTCTCGCCGATCGGCGTCGGCGTCGGCGTGGTCGTCGCCAACACGGTCTCCCAGCGCGCCCTCGAGCTGACCTTCGCCGGTCTGGCCCTTCTGATCGCAGCTCAGCTCTTCATCCGGGCCCTAAGGCCCCGCAACCGGCCCTCCAGGTGATCCCCCGGCCTGAAGGGCAAGCAGCCCAAGCGTTCCGGCAGAGGGTGGCGCGGGCCGGCGTCGAACTACGCCGGCATGGGCAACCGGTGGAGCACCAGCCGTCTCGAGGCGTTCAGCGACGGGGTCTTTGCAATAGCGATCACCCTGCTCGTTCTCGAGATCAGCGTCCCGGAGAGCGACTTCGACAATCTCTGGCAGGGCATCCTGGACCAGTGGCCGTCGTACCTGGCCTACGCGACGAGCTTCATCACCATCGGCGGCCTCTGGCTCGCACACCACGCGATCTTCCGCCGCCTGTCGAGCGCGGACGTCGTGGTGATGCGCCTCAACATCCTGCTGCTGATGCTCGTCGCGTTCCTGCCCTTTCCCACCAGGCTCGTCGCCGAGGCGATCCACCTGACCTCCGCCGAGCGCGCGGCCGTCATCTTCTACGGCCTCGTCCTGCTTTCGATCTCGGTCGTCACCACCGCGCTCTGGCGCTACGTGGCCGGGCACCGGGACCTGCTCGAGCCCGACGTCACCGCTGAGGATGTCAGCGCCATGACCCTGGTCACGGCGCCGAACATGGGCTTCTACGTCGGCGTCGTCTGTCTGGCGATCCTGGCGCCGCAGCTCGCCGCTTTCGGCTACCTGCTGATCGCAGTGGTCGGTGTCTTCCGCCAGCGCGGCGACCGGACCACTGCATCTGAACCCAGCTGAGGAAGCGCCCGCGCTACCTGTGCGGAGGATCAGGCCGCGGGTCGTGCTCCCCGAGAGGCGAGGAGACGCGACGCTAGAGCCCGTGCTCGAGCGCGCCCTTGACGCCGGCGTCGAGCGCGTTCAGCCGGTAGAGGGCGAGGGCCTCGGGCGTTCCGAAGCCCCGGCCGCTCGCGCCCGGCCGGGTCCCATCGGCGCCGTGGTGTGAGAGCAGGCAGTGCAGCAGCGCCGCGCGGCGCTCGGGTGGCAGTCCTCCGGCCGCGGATCCGACGATCTCAGCCCCGAGCGCGAGGTGGCCGATCAGGCGACCCTCCTCGGTGATCCCGAACTCGGCGCCGTAGCTGAACTCGCGCGTCTTGCCGACGTCGTGGAGCAGCGTCGCCGCCATCAGCAGGTCGGAGTCGAGGCGCGGGTGAAGCTGGCAGACCTCGCCGACCAGCGTCCCGACGGC
>DATGDO010000214.1:0-6524 GCA_035310805.1 Solirubrobacterales bacterium | reverse complement strand
TCGCGGACGTGGTCGAGCATCCCGGAGGTGGAGAACATGTGGACGCCGCCCTCGCGAATCTCCCCAGCGGCCACGTACTCCATGCACTGGGTGGCGCAGCCGCACTCGGGATGGATCAAGAACTCGGAATCCGGGCGCTCGGCGCGGATCCGGTCGATGTCCTCAGGCCTGATCCCGGCGTGCACGTGGCATTCGCCGGGCCAGGCGTTCATGCGCTTGCCGGTGACACGCTCGACGTAGGAGGCGAGCCAGACGTCCGGGCCGAAGAGGATCTCGACGTCCTCGCCATGCTCGCGCCGCACGTGCTCGACCACCTTGACGGCGTTCGCAGAGGTGCAGCAGTAATCGGTCTCGGCCTTGACCTCGGCGGAGGTGTTGACGTACATGACGACGATCGCTCCGGGAAAGCGCTGCTTCCAGTTGCGTAACTCGTTCGCCGTGATCGAATCGGACAGGGAGCAGCCCGCCTCGAGGTCAGGGATCAGGACGGTCTTCCCCGGGGCGAGGATCGAGGCAGTCTCCGCCATGAAGTGGACCCCGCAGAAGACGATCACCTCGGCGTCCGTGGCCGCCGCCTGGCGGGAGAGCCCGAGGGAGTCGCCGACGAAGTCGGCCAGGTCCTGGATCTCAGGCACCTGGTAGTTGTGCGCAAGAATCACCGCCTTGCGCTCGGCCGCAAGATCTCTCACCTCACCCGACAACCGCTCGACCGCCTCGGCGGTCAGGTCGAGGACGGGAACCGGCTCGTCGAGGGACGGAGCCTCACGCATCGGAGGCCGGCTATCCCTTCTTGGACTTCTTCGGCTTGGCGAGGTGCTGGATGAAGACGTCGGAACCCGGGAAGACCTCTGCCTCATGGCCGTCCTCCCAGCGCACCAGGTATGGAGGTCCTCCGTTCTCGCCGAGCGCCTTCAGCACCTCTGCGTCTCGCTGTGGCTCGCCCTGGCGATGCCCGCGAACCACCAGGCGGTCGCCGGGTTGTGCGTGTAGGGGTGAATCGCTTGTGGCCATCTGAAATCCGTCCTTTCCGGTTGGGGACAGCCATGGTCACCGTACTGGAGCGAATGGCATCCGTGCTCAACCCCGATCTGGGCTCGGGGTCCGTCCGGGACGCCCCTGTGCCCGGCGGCGGCAGGCGCAAGCCGCAGATCCCCGTGCTCGGCGCCACAGCCGGCACTCTCAGTCGGTACCGCCCGAATCCTCGCCTGGCCGCTGAAAGCGCCGCGCGGTCTCGGCCATCTGCTCCAGACGCCGGTCGATCCGCCCGTTGATCGTCTCCTCGGGATAGGTGCCGTCCGGCTGAAGCTCGCCGCCGGGGATCCCGGTGAGGAGCTCGATGCCCTCGTCGACGGACTCGATCGCCCAGACGTTGAAGGAGCCCGCCCTGACCGCGTCGACGACCTCATCGCGCAGCATCAGATGGCGGACGTTCCCGGCGGGAATCACGACGCCCTCCTCCCCCGAGAGCTCGCCCTGCCTGCAGACGTTGAAGAAACCCTCGACCTTCTCGTTGATCCCCCCCACGGGCTGGATCCGTCCGTGCTGGTTCACCGAGCCGGTGACCGCGATCCCCTGCCTGATCGGGGTCTCGGAGAGGCTGGAGAGCAGCGCGAAGAGCTCGGCCGCCGAGGCTGAATCCCCCTCGACCTCCTCGTACGACTGCTCGAATACCAGGCTGGCTCCCATCGACAGCGGTCGCGATCGGCCGAACCGCTCCCGCAGGAAGCCGGAGAGGATCAGGACGCCCTTGCTGTGGATCGGTCCGCTCATCTCGGTCTCGCGCTCGATGTTGAGCACATCCCCTCCGCCCATCCCGGCGATCGCTGTGATCCTGGTGGGCCGGCCGAACTCGTAATCCCCGAGCGAGGCCACCGAGAGCCCGTTCACCTGACCCACTCGCTCCCCGGCCAGATCGATCATCAACGTCCCCTCCGCGATCAGCTCGCGGATCCTCTGCTCGAGCAGGTCCGAGCGCCCGACCTTGCGGTCGATCGCCTCATCCACGTGCACCGCGCCGACCACCGGCGCACCGGCGTCGGAGGCCCAGTGGCAGGCCTCGGCGACCAGGTCGGCGATCTCTATGAACCGAGCCGAGAGCTTCTCCTGGTGCTCCGCCCGGCGCGACGCGTACTCGATCACTCGAGCCACGGCGTCGCGCTCGAAGTGGATCAGCCCCTCGTCTCGGACCCGGCGGGCGATGAAGGCGGCGTAATCGGCGGCGCTCTGCTCGGCCCACACCGTCTCCACGTCGAACTCGACCTTGACCTTGAAGAGCTTGCGCACGTCCTCGTCGAGCATGTAGAGCAGCGAGTAGAGGATCGGGGTCCCGATCAGCACGACCTTGACGTCGAGTTCGATTGGTCTGGGCTCCAGCGTCGTGGTGGGAAACAGGGTGAGCTGCGCGCCGATGTTCTCGACACCGAGCTCCCTCGTTCGCAGGGCCTGCTTCAGCCTGGGCCAGACGAACGGCTCGCTCAGCACGTCCGCGACGTCCAGGAGCAGATAGCCGCCGTTGGCGCGGTGAATCGCGCCTGCCCGCACGTGCCGGTGGCCGGTGGTGATCGCGCCGAACGAGGTCTCGTACTCGATTCGGCCGAAGAGGTTGTAGTAGGTCGGGTTGCTCTCGACCACGACCGGCGCCCCCTCGTCCTCCTCGCTCGAGGTGAACAGGTTCGGCTCGTAACGAGCGAAGAACTCCTCCCGTGCCCTCTCCATGCTGGCGGCAACCGGCCCGGGCAGAGCGGCCTCGCCCTGCGTGGTCAGGAACTGCCCGATGTTCTCGATCATGTCCTCCCGCGCCCGGCCCAGCCACTCCGCCACCTCCGTCAGCTCCGCGTAGCGCTCGGTGAGCTCGTCCACCAGGTGGCCGAGGGCGAACAACGCCACCTCGCGATCGAGCTTCCTCATCGCCTCGCTGGCCGCCCGCTCGATTTCGCGCATCCGCTTGGTCACCGCCGGCATCCGCTTCTCGACTTCCTCGCTGCGCTCCCGGTAGCGCTCGCGGACCGGCTCGGGAAGGCGGCTGAACTCGGCCGGGGCCACGGGCTTCCCCTCGATCACGGGAATCGTGAGCATCCCCGCGGGTGTCAGCTCGAGGGTCAGCCCGCGCTCTCCGGCAAAGCGGCGGAGGTCGCCCAGCGCCTCCTCGCGCTCATGTTCGGCGCGCTCGACGACCTCCTGGCGGCGCCGGTTGTATTCCTCGCTCTCGAAGGCCCGGGCGAGCTGCCGCCGGGACTCCTCGATCAGATCGTGCAGGTCGGCGACGAGCTGCCGGCCGCGGCCACGGGGCACCTGGATCGCCCGAGGGCGCTCCTCCGCATCGAAGTCGAACAGATAGAGCCAGTCACCCGGCGGGCTCTTGCCGGCGGCGTGCTTCCGAAGAAAGCGCTCGATCATGGTGCGCCGGCCGGTTCCGGGTGCTCCCGAGACGAAGACGTTGTAGCCGGTTGCGGAGACCTCCAGTCCGAACGTGATCGCGTCCAGGGCGCGCGGCTGGCCGATGAAGTCCGCGGAGGGCTCGATCTCCTCGGTTGTCTCGAACCGGAGCAGCGACGGGTCGAATCGCTTGCGCAACCGCTCCGGCGCAACTCGAACCTGATCCACGCGCGGCAGCTTAGTCACGCCACCGACGCGGCAGGTAGACCGCTCCGTCCCGGCCGAAGCTGCCGAACGTCGGGCGCGTGCCGGCGTCGATGGCCCGGATCGTCGGTCGGCCGATGTGCGCGAGGACCAGCCGCCGGACGCCGCGCGCTTGAGCCTCCGTCGCCATCTCCAGGGCCGCGACGTGTCCCCCGACGCCCCCGGCAAACCTGATCGGACGGTCCCATCCGGCCGCATCCGCGAACATGAGGTCGGCGTTGGCGGCCCACCGAGGGAATCTCCAGAACTCCGGCGCCCAGACGATTCTCCTTCCCTCGGCCTTGACCAGGTAGCCATAGGTCTCGTGGGAGGTGTGCTCGACCTGTCGCGGTGCGATCTCCAGGCCGGCCGCTCCCCGGAACGCCCGGACCTCCGGCGACACGCCGAGCGCGGACGCGAGGCCGCGGATCTCGTGGATCAGCTCCGCCTTTCGGTCGGTCACCAGCCAGGCATCGACGGGAGGGCTGGGTTCGGCTCCCGGGCCGCCATCGAGCATGACCCTCGCTCCATCGTGCTCGATGAACAGGCCCGCGGGCGCAAATCTCGGTGAGCTCATCGCGCCCACTCCAAGCAGCGTCAGTCGAAACATTCCAGAGACGGTTCTAGCGCCGGCGCCCCGTTTCTGCGGGTCGAGGCCCACGGGTACTTCGCCCACGGCTGCGCCCGGGATCTGGCCGATGCCGGAGTCACTCCGGACCTGGCGGCCACGCGAACCGGCGTGGGTCGTGGCGACTACACCGACACCGTCGGCTTCAAGGTCTCAGACGGGGATCTCGAGGTCGAGGAGGCCCGGGATCTTCCTCGGCGTCACCTGATCGGCGAGCGATAGGGTCCGGCGCGATGAGTGCCGCGGAGGGCTCCCCCCAGGATCGTCCGGTTCTGCTCTGCTGGGACGGCTCGCCCGATGCCGCGGACGCCATCGAGCAGGCGGCGGAGCTCACGGGTGGAGGCCCGGCGGTCGTGCTCCACGTCTGGCTGCCGCCGTCGTCGCTGATGCTCGCCGGGAAGATCGTCACCGAGGACCATCCGCTGGCGCCGGCGATCTCCGAATTCGACAGCGCCGCCAGGCAGGAGGCCGAGAGGATCGCCGCGGAGGGCGCGGAGGTGGCGTCCAGGGTGGGATTCCAGGCGACCCCGGTTGCGGACCGGGCCGCCCGAGGTATCTGGCGCGCGATCGTCAAGGTGGCCGAGGAGATCGACGCGCGCGCCGTCGTGGTGGGCTCGCACGGGCGCTCGGCGGCGGTGTCCGCCGTGCTCGGCAGCACCTCGCACGGCGTCGTCAATCACTGCCGTCGTCCGGTGATCGTGGCCCCCTGCAGCGGCAATCACGATCCGGAGGCCACCGGCTGACGCTCCTCCTCGGGTAGGGCACCCTCGCTCTGAAGCATCCGCCGCGCCGTGAGCGCACGGGACATCGCCGTGGCGGAGATGATCCCGATCGAACCGTCGTGGCAGCGAACGATGGCCCGCTGGTGGCGCTGGAAGGCCTGCCGTCCGACCAGGTCCTCGACGGTGACGTCCTCGTCTACGAGCAGCTCGGGGTCCCGGTCGGCGATCTCGGCCACCCGCGTGGTCTCGCGGCGCCCGGCGGGCACCCTGCCGACGAGCGCGATGGTGAGCAGGCCGATCGGCCGCCCACGCTCGACCACCGGAAAGGCGTGGTAGCCGAGCGTCGCGAAGTGATCCCGCAACGCCTCGGCGACGGTGAGGTGCGCGTCGAGCGTTGCCGCCGGGACCGCCATCACGCGCCGCAGCCCGAGGCCGCGGAAGGTCGACTGGAGCGCCACGCTGTTCTCCTCCGCCTTCCCGGCGACGATCAGGAAGAAGCCGATCAGCCCGAGCCAGAGGAGGCCCGGCGCTCCGGCGAAGACCCCGAGGAATCCGAGCGCGACCATGCCGTATCCGAACCCGCGCCCGACCCGGGCAGCACTGGCGGTCGCCCGCTCCATGCTGCCGCTTCGCTGCCAGAGGATTGCGCGCAGCACCCGGCCGCCGTCCAGCGGGAACGCCGGCATCATGTTGAAGACCAGGATCGCCGTGTTGATCATGGCCTGATAGGCGAGCAGCGCGACTACGGCATCCGGTGTCGATGAGGGCAGGGCGACGACGGCGAGCCAGAAGACCACCGCGATCGCGACTGTGACCCCGGGTCCCGCCAAGGCAAAGCCAAGCTCCTCGTTGGCGCGATGGGCGCTGCCCTTCATCTTGGCGACGCCGCCGAGCAGCCAGAGCTCGATGCCCTCGATCTCGACTCCGTAGCGGCGGGCCACGATCGCGTGGCCGAGCTCGTGCAGGAGGATGCTGGCGAAGAGGAGCAGCGCGCTCGCCAATCCCAGACCGTATGCGGCCGCCGGCGCGATGCCGGAGACCTGGTCCGGGTAGTAGACGCTGCCGAGCGACCAGGTGATCAGGGCGACGATCAGCAGCCAGAGGGGATGGACGCTGATCGGAATCCCCGCCAGCCGGCCGATCTTGAGATCACCGCCGAACATGCCTCAAAGGCTAGCCACGAGGCCCAGGAGGCACATCGCGAGGGCGCCACGGGTAGCCATCCGTGCTCACCACTTAGCCAGGCATGGCCGCTAGCGGTCATCGTTTCGGGTGGATGAGCGCGGAACCGCAGCTCGATTCAGCGGAGCAGCTCGCGAGCGGCCTGACCACCCGTGAGGCCGAGTCCCGGCTGCGGCGAGACGGGCCGAACCGGGTCCCGGAGGCACCACCGCCATCGCGCCTGGAGCTGGTCGGCAGGCAGCTGGCCAATCCCATGGTCGCCCTCCTCGGGCTGGCCGCCGCGGTCTCCCTGGCGATCGGCGAGCTGCTCGACGCGGGCATCATCGTCGCGATCGCGCTCGCCAACACCGTGCTGGGCTATTTCCAGGAGGGAC
>DATGDO010000213.1:0-15394 GCA_035310805.1 Solirubrobacterales bacterium | reverse complement strand
CTCGAGGCCGGTGAGGCCCTGGTTGTCGGTTCCGACCGCGCCGATCACCTGCGAGGCAAGCTCACCCTGTGGGTAGAGCCGGCGGCTGGTGGGCACGGTCGAGATGCCCGCGATGTCGAGCTTCTTGATCTGCGCGACCACGGTGGGGTCTACCTTGCGGGCGAGGTAGGCGAAGCCGGAGCTGCGGTCGGAGAGCGACTTGAGCAGATCCGGGGTGGGGACGTCGAGGACGTCGTGCAGGCGAAGCGCCGTCTGCGCCGGGTTCTCCACCTGGTACGGCGTCGCGATCACGTCGGCCGCGTCCTCGGAGGCCGCCAGCACCTTGCCGTTGCGGTCGAGCACCCGGCCGCGCTGGCCTGGGATCGTCACCCGGGTCACCTGCTGGCTGCGGGCCTCGGCCCTCAGCGAGCCGCCCTTCACCCCCTGGAGCCAGAACGAGCGGGCGATCACGAAGGAGAAGACCAGGCAGAAGAGGCAGAAGAGCAGCCCGAGCCGGCGGTCTATCAGTCGCATCGCCAGGTGCCCCTAGACGAGGGATTCCACCGCACCATGCGCCTGGGGGGGCCGTCGCCAAGCGGATTCGGGGGACTGAGGGCGAAGCCCTTGCTGGCGGCAAGGGTGAGCCCGAGGACCCCGATATGCGCCGTCCACGGCTGCCATCCAGGTGTGTGGCGCCGTGAATCGCTCATCTAGAGCCCCACGCCTCCAGTTGAGCCGGCCGACGAGCCGGACGACGCGCCGCTGCCGGACGACACGCCGCTCGAGGATCCGCTCCCCGAGCTCGGGGGCGTGGTCGTCTGCGTCGGCACCGTCGACGGGTTCGAAGTCGCGGAAGTCGTGCTGGTCGTCGAGGTCGTGCCCGTCGCCGGCGGCGCGTAGGAAGCGCTGCTCGACGGATAGCTCGACGGCAGGCTCTGGGGCATCAGGAAGCTGTCCGTGCCCAGCAGGTGGGCGAGGCGCTCCGCGTCCCCCTCGCTCGCGTTCAGATAGGTGATCGCCTTCGGATCCGGGACAGCGAGGCCGAGCCTTGCCGCCTCCGCCTCGACCTTGGCCGCGGAGAGACGCTCGTCGATCTGAGCCTGCAGAGCGGAGACCTGGGACTGGAGCTCATCGATCTGGAGCGAGAGCCGGCCAGAGCCCGCGTTGAGACTGAGGCTGACGACGTTGAGCGCGACGATCCCGCCGAGCAGCGCGCAGAGCACCGCGATCCAGCCGCGGCCCCGGGTGAGCCGCATTATCAGGCTCGAATCGGAGATGTCCCGGACGGCGCCCACGCCCCGGACGGCGGCCTGCGGGAAGAGAGCGGCGCCGGCGACCGCCAAGGTGAGAGGGCGCCCCGCAGGCGAAGTTGAGGGGCGACCCGTCTGACCTCGCCGAGCGGCAGGAGCCTGACGTGGACGCGCCCTGGGTGCGGGGGCGCGACGGGTGCTGCGTGGCTTGCGACGCGGCGCGGTCCGCGGTGCGGCCGAGGCTCGGGGTGCGGTGGCGGTGGCCGCCATCAGCCGGCGTCCTCCGCCTCGCGGATCTTGAGCGCCACCCGCAGGTGGGCGGAGGAGGCGCGCGGGTTCCGCTCGAGCTCCTCGGGGCCGGGGGCGATTGCCCGCTTGGTGAGCAGCTCGGCCTCGGGCTCGCGCCTGCAGACGCAGACGGGAAGCTCGGGCGGGCAGACGCAGCCCCGCGCCCGGTCGGCGAGGAAGTGCTTGACGCGACGATCCTCGAGGGAGTGGAAGGAGATCGCGCCCAGGCGGCCCCCGGTCCGCAGGATGGCCCAGGCGAGCGGCAGCGCCTGATCGAGCGCATCGAGCTCACCGTTCACCGCGATGCGGATCGCCTGGAACGTCCGCTTCGCGGGATGGCCGCGGCCGAAGCGCTCGGAGGGCGGGATCGCGGCCTTGATCGCCGCGACCAGCTGGGCGGTGGTGTCGATCGGGCGCCGGCTGGTGATCTCGCGCGCGATCGATCCCGCCCGGCGTTCCTCGCCGAACTCGCGGATCACCCGCGCCAGGCGGTCCTGCGGCCATTCGTTGACGACGGTCGCCGCCGAGAGGCTCTGCGTCGGATCCATCCGCATGTCGAGGGGCGCGTCGTAGGAGTAGGAGAAGCCCCTCTCCCAGGCGTCCACCTGCATCGAGGACATGCCGAGGTCGAAGACGATCCCGTCGGGGCGGACACCCTCGCCGCGCAGGCCCTCGAGCGCCGCGACGAAATCGGCGCGCAGGAAGCGGGCCCGGCAGGACGCTTCGGCGGCGAACTCACTCCAGCGCTCCTCCGAGGCGGGATCGCGGTCGACGGCGATCAGCTCGCCCTCGGAGCCGATTCGGTCTGCGATCAGGCGGGCGTGACCGCCGCCGCCGAAAGTGCAGTCGACGAAGGTCTCTCCGGGGCGCGGATCGAGGACGTCGATCAGCTCCTCGGCGAGTACGGGCTCGTGTTCCTGGGGCACGTACGTAAGGTTCGCTGAAGGGAGCATTTGTCCGGCCGTGGTGTTTGTGGCGGCCGAATACGTTGGGACAGCCATCTCAGCGTCCTCGCTCGTCTTCGGAGAGGTTCTCGGCGACATCGGAGACCTCTGCGTCCATTTCCTTCTCGTAGGCAGCCCAGCGCTCGGCGTTCCAGATCTCGAACCAGTCGTCCGATCCGACGACGACGCAGGGGCCCTCCCCGAGTCCGGCGTGTTCGATCAGCTTCTTGGGGAGGCGGATGCGGCCCGCGGAGTCCAGTGTGTCGTCGAAGGCGCCGCCGTGGAAGTGCCGGCGCATCATGCGGCCGCGGCGCCCCAGCGGGTTTGTCTGGCCGAGGAACCGCTGCGTGAAGCGCTCGTATCCCGTGGGCGCGAAAACCCAGACGGAGGGCTCGAGCCCCTTGGCGAGAACGACACCATCAGCCAGCGCCGCGCGAAACCTCGACGGGACCGTGAGGCGGTCCTTCGAATCGAGATTGTGCTCGTACTGACCGAGAAACGACAAAGCGCGCTTCCTTTACGCGAAGGTGCTCCCCAAGGAGCAACCGGTTTCAAGATGGTTCTTCGGAGCGGGCCGGGGTGGTGAGGTGGGAGGAGCCTCATCACCCCGGCCCTATGACCAACTTGACTCGCCACGCTAGCCCACTTTGTCCCACTTTGCAACACATCGGGCGCGGGGAATTGCACTCGATCCGTCGGATGGAATTGCTACCCGGGTCGGGCAGGAGCTGAAAACCGCATTCCAATGCGGTTTGCGAGGATCACGGCCGGGCGGGTAACCGGCTCAGGTGGTCACTGATCCTGCAAGTCCCTTTGCAGGAAAGAGGATCGCCCGCGAGCCGTGGACTGGACGCGCTGCCAGATGCCGAGCACGTTGCCGGCGAGGTGAGAGGTGATCCGCTCGAGGGTGGTCCTCGACGTTCTCAACGGTGGACGTAGGAACGGACCCCGGCCTCCCGGCGGGCCTGGGACCGGCTCAAAAGCCCGCCATGAAGCGATCGATGTTGGCGAGCAGCCCGGCAGCGATGATCAGCAGGACCGAGGGCACCAGGAGCAGGGCGACGACGAGCTGAATCTTCGGAGCGGCCCTGGCGGCGTGCTCCCCGATGCGCCGCCGCTGCACAGCGCGTAGAGCCGTGGCCTGGTCGCGGAGCTGATCTGCAAGAGGCGAGCCGTAGCGGCGGGAGCGCTCGATCACCCCACACATCGCCGCGACCTCGCGCACCGGCGCCCGGCGGCGAAGGGACTCGAGCGAGTCCCTCTGCGGTAGTCCGCAGGAGCTCTCGGCCGAAAGCGTCGCGAGCTCGCGCGCGAGCGGGCCCTCACCCGTACCCAGCTCGGCGAGGCCGGCGAGGGGGCTGCGTCCCGCCGCCGCTCCGACCGCGAGCAGATCGAGGGCGTCGGGAAGCCCCGCCCTGAGCGCCCGCAGCCGTCCCCGCGCACGGCGTTCGAGCCAGGCGTCCGGCCCAAGGAACCCGGCCGCGGGCAATCCCAGAGCCACGATCCACGCGAGTCGGGCCGGGGCCGCCGGCGCCACCACCAACGCCCAGAGCAGCCCTGCGACCGAGCCCGCGAGCTTCGCGCCGAGAAGCGCCGGGACCGGGATTCGCTCCGCCAGCCCGGCGCGAGCGAGCCTCGACTCCAGCCCGAGCCGCCCAGCCACGGCCGCCGGAAGCGCCGACGGAACACCCCGGGGACGGGCGGCCGTCTCGGTCCCCTCCGGCGAGGAGCGGCGGCCGGAGACGAACTCGGCCGCGGCCGCGAGGCCGAGGACGAGGGTGCCGGCGATCAGAAGCAGCAGTCCCGTCATTCGGCGGGGCTCCCGAGCCGCCGGATCACCGCGAAGCCGGCGAGCTGGAGACCGGCGGCGGCGGCCAGCATCGCCGCCGACGCCGGCTCGGAGAGAACGCGCGAGACGAAGCCCGGCTGGAGCAGCTCCGCGAACAGGGCGGCTCCGGCGGGCAGAGCGACGACGAGCAGACCCGTGAAGCGTGCCTGGGTGGTCGCCGCACGCGCCTCGTCCGTCACCCTGTCCTTCTCGGCCGCCGCCGCGGCCAGCCGGCGCATCAGGGCTGCGACATCGCCTCCCGTCACCTGTTGGCTGAGCAGGGCGGCGGCGAGCGAGTCCACGCGCTCGGAGCGCAGCCGTGCTCGCATCGCCCCCAGCGCATCGGCGGTGGACGCGCCGAGCTCGAGGTCAGCGGCGACCCTGGCGAGCTCCGTCGAGGGCGGCCCCTCCAGCGAGCGCGGTGCGGATGCGAGCGCTCCACGGACCGAGTGCCCGCCCGAGATCGCATCCGCGACCGAGGCCGCCACGTCTGGCACCGAGCGCTCGACGATGCGCCGATACCGCTCCCGGCGCCTGGCGATCAGCGCGCTCACGCACCAGGGTCCGGCGGCGGCGGCGATGGCCAGAGGGCCGGGGCCTGCAAGGAGCAGGGTCGCCACGGCGATCACCCCGCTGCCGATCAGGCCGAGGCGCCGCTGCTCCGCGGCGCTTGGTGTGTAGCCCTCTCGCTCCGCGCGCCCCAGGGGTCTGACGGCCTCGCGCAGCCACGAGGCCAACCGCGGCGCCGAGAGGACCGCCTCGCGGATCCCCACCGCGACCAGGGCGCCCGCCAGCGCCGCGAAGACGATCAGTGAGGGCTCGCCCAAGGACGTCCCTCCGTCTCGCTGCCCAGCCTGTAGAGCTCGCGCACCCCCACCGACCCCGCCGTTCGAACCACCTCGGCGACCTCCACCACTCGGCGCGAGCCGTCGCTGAGCCGCGCCAGGTGAATGACCAAGTCGAGCCCGCGCCCGAGCTGCTCGCGAATCGCTTCGTGCGGCAGGCCGAGGCCCGCCATCAGGGCCAGGGTCTCGATCCGCCGGAGCGCGTCCTCGGGAGAGTTGGCATGGACGGTCGAGAGCGCTCCCTCGTGACCCGTGTTCAGGGCCATCAGCAGGTCAAGGGCCTCGCCGCCGCGTACCTCGCCGATCACGATGCGGTCCGGCCGCATCCGGAGAGCGCCGCGCAGCAGGTCGCGGATCGTGACCCGGCCGCGGCCCTCGACGTTGGCGGGCCGGCTCTCGAGCCGGACCACGTGCGGCTGGCGCAGGCGGAGCTCGGCCGCGTCCTCGATCGTGATCACGCGCTCGCCCCGGTCGATGAAGGCGGAGAGCGCGTTCAGCAGTGTCGTCTTGCCCGACCCGGTACCGCCGCTGACGAGGACACTGCGACGTGCGCCGACGGCGGCGTCCAGCTCGTCGTGGAGCTCGGGCGTGATCGTCCCGAGCTCGACCAGCTCCCGTGGGCCCGGCCGGACGGCCGAGAAACGGCGGATCGACATCGACGGCCCGTCGACCGACAGCGGCGGGATCACGACGTGCACCCGCGAGCCGTCCCCCAGCCGTGCGTCGACCATCGGGCTGAGCTCGTCAACCCGACGACCGAGTGGCGCCAGGATCCTCTCGATCGCGTCGCGGAGGGACTGCTCCGACGGGAACGTCACATCCGTGCGCTCGATCCTGCCCCCGCGCTCCACGTAGACGCGGTCGTGGCCGTTCACCATCACCTCCTCGACCATCGGATCATCGAGCAGCTCCTCGAGGGGGCCGAGGCCGACGGCCTCACGGAGGATCAGCTCGCAGAGGCGCGCCCGCGTGGCGGGCTCGAGAATCGCCGCGTCCTCGTCGACCAGCTCGGCGACCGCCTCGGGCAGCGGGCCCAGCGCGGCTCGGCCCGAGGCTGCCTGTGCGCGGCGTCGCTCGACGAGGCGATTCCGCAGCTCGGCGGCCAGCTCATCCAGGTGCCTTCGGCGGACGCGCTCGTCCACCCTGTACTGAGCACGGCAGGCGGCCCACTCACCCCCTTCGGCCGCGAGTAGCCTGAGGACGTGGCCGAGATCGAGGTTCAGCAGGCCGACATCACCCAGCTCGAGGTCGACGCGATCGCCAACGCCGCGAACACCGGGCTGCGTCACGGCGGCGGGGTCGCGGGGGCGATCTCCCGGGCCGGCGGCCCGGAGGTGCAGGCCGAGAGCGACGAGCGCGCGCCGATCGGCCTCGGGGAGGCCGTCGAGACGACCGCGGGCGAGATGCCCAGTCGCTGGGTGATCCACGCCGCGACCATGGAGCTCGGCGGCCCCACCTCGGCCGAGATCATCCGCCGGGCGACCGCCAGCACCCTGGCGAAGGCGGACGAGCTCGGCGCGCGCAGCCTCGCGCTGGTGGCCTTCGGCACCGGGGTCGGCGGATTCCCGCTCGAGGAGGCTGCGCGGATCGAGGCCGAGGAGGTACGCCGCCATCTGGCCGGAGAGAGTGGGCTGGAGCGCGTCGTCTTCGCCGTCCACGGCGATCAGGCCGAGGCCGCCTTCCGCGAGGCGCTCCGGGAGGGGAGCGGCTGAATGGTGTTCGTGCCACCGGCGCGCCATCTGCTGCGGGCCAAGGACCTCGCCGACGCCCGCTACTTCGAGCCGCTGGGGGTCGACGAGATGGCGGCCGCCGCCGGACTCTCTCGCGCTCACTTCAGCCGCGAGTTCCGCCGCGCCTTCGGAGAGCCACCGCACGCCTACCTGCTCACCCGCCGCCTGGAGAGGGCCGCGGCCCTGCTGCGGAACACCGACGGCTCGGTCGCCGACATCTGCCTCTCGGTGGGCCTGCAGAGCATCGGCTCCTTCACCACCAGCTTCACGCGAACTTACGGAGTCTCGCCGACGGCCTACCGCGCGAAGTTCCCGCCGGCGGCCAGCAGCGCCCTCGTCCCCGCCTGCATCGTCCGGGTCTTCGGCAGGCCGCAGAACAGCACGTTTCGAGAAGACAGCGATGGGACCGCCGACTAGGTTGCCCGCACCGTTCAATCGAAACGAACAGGAGGATCCGATGATTCGAATCAACAACGCGCAGCTGTGGGTGCATGACCAGGACGAGGCGCTCGCCTTCTGGACCGAGAAGGTGGGCATGGAGGTTCGCTCCGACGTCACCCTGCCCGAGATGGGCAACTTCCGCTGGCTGACCGTCGGGCCGCCGGGGCAGGAGGATGTCGCGATCGTGCTGATGGCGATCCCCGGCCCTCCCGTCATGGACGACGAGACCGTCAAGCAGGTGGAGGCCCTGATGGCCAAGGGGTTCGCCGGGACCGTCTTCCTCAGCACCGACGACGTCCGGGCCTCGTATGAGGAGCTCAAAGGGCGGGGCGTGGATTTCACGGAGGAGCCGGAGGAGCGGCCCTATGGGATCGACTCCGCCTTCCGCGACCCATCCGGGAATGCGGTCCGTCTCACCCAGCTGAGCGAGGTACCAGCCGTCTAGTCAGCTCCGCGGCAGCAGGCGGATCTCGCGGCCGGCGCTCTGGGCGGCGATCAGATCGAGCGCCTGCCGCTGCCTGACGGCGAGCGTGGCGGACCAGGACTCCCCCGGCCCACCCGGGCCCTGCAATGCCAGGAGCCTGACCGCCGTCGCCGCGATGTAGGCGCGGGCGGAGCGCCCGAGGCCCGCTTGCCGGGAGACGACGACGTCGACACGGCTGCCCTCGGACACTCCGCCGCCGATCGTCAGGGCCTCGGCTCCGACCACGGCCACCTCGAGCGGTCGCAGCCCCTGCCCCACACCCGGCGCGCGCGGCGCGTCGGGCCGGGGCACGTTCAGCTGTGCGCCCAGGACATAGGACCCCGCCGGGATCGTCGCTCCCGGCGCACGGCCGAGCGCATCCTCCGTGGCCGCCAGAGCTCCCGGCGGCACAAAACTCGCGGGGACGCGGCGCACCGTCAGGGCCGCCTGAGCCTGCTGGGCCCCGATCGGCCGTCCGGCGGGCAGCTCCGCCCGAGCCACCAGCACCGGGCGCAGTGGCCCGTAACGGGCCTCGACCTGAGAGCGATACCGGCCCGCCACCGCCGCGGCCAGCGCCGCGCAGAGAAGCGCCGCGATCAGGAAGGCGAGCGCCCGCGCGCGTCGGCTCACGCCGCCTGCGCGTAACCCGGCTCGGCCAGGGGCAGCTCCAGGGCCGCCACACAGCCGCGGCCGGTATGGCAGAGGGCGAAGCGCCCACCATGGGCGCTCGCCACCTCCGAGACGATCTCGGTGCCGTGACCGCGCCTTGTATCCGCCGGGCTCGGACGCCTGTCGCCGTCGCCGTTCGCGATCGTGATCCGGACCCGTTCCGCGACCCGGGCACCGGTCACCACGATCGGAGGCGCGCCGTGCTCGATTGCGTTGGCGATCAGGTTGTCCAGGGCCTGGGCCAATCGCGTGGCATCGCCCACCATCGGCGCCGGCCCGGCATCCCAGTAGACCCGTACCCCGCCGGCCCGAGCCGCCACAGGGCGCCACCGCTCCAGGCAGGCGAGAACCACCTCCCGGCAGAGGAAGCGCTTTCGATCCGCCTCTTGGGGCCCGCCGTTGATCGTGCCGTCCAGATCCCGAAGGGCGCTCACGGCCAACTCCAGCAGGCCGCGCCTGCTCGCCGCGGGAGGGGTGGCCGCCAGCCGCCCGGATCCCTCCTCGAGCAGAACAAGGGCCTGGAGCGGGCGACGGAGCTCGTGCAGCGCCCTGTTGAGCGCGCGCTTGTGGCCGGGAGTGATCACCCCTCCAGCAGCCGGTAGCCGACGCCCCAGCAGTTGAAGACGTAGCGCGCCCCCTCCGGGTCGAGCTTGCGCCGCAGCCGGCTCGCGTGGGAGTCGAGCGTGCGGGTCCGCCCCTGCGACTTGAAGCCCCAGACGTCCCGCAGGAGCTCATCCTTGCTGAACACCCGGCGCGGCTCGGAGGCCAGCGCCCGCAGCAGGGCGTACTCCTTGTTCGCCAGCTGCACCTGGCGGCCGCCGACGGCGACGCGGCGGGTCACGGGGTCGACGGTGAGGTCCCCGACCTGGATCGGGCCCCGGCGAGCGCCGCGCCGGCGCCGCAGGATTGCCGCCACCCGGGCGAGCAGCTCCGGGTAGTGAAAGGGCTTGGGCAGGTAGTCGTCCGCCCCGGCCTCGAAGCCGCGGAGGCGGTCGGCCTCGCTCGTGCGGCCCGAGAGGACGAGTACCGGCAGATCCGGGTCGAACCGCTCGCCGGCGCCGCGGATCTCACGCAGTACGTCGATCCCCGGCGCGTCCGGAAGACCCAGATCCAGGACCATCAGGTCCGGGTGGTTGTAGCCGCAGAGCCGCAGCGCATCGGATGCGCTCGGCGCGGGCAGGGCCCGGTAGCGGTCAGCGGTGAGGTGATCGCAGAGCAGCTCGCGAGTCGGATCGTCGTCCTCGCAGACCACCACCGTCGCCAGTTCTTCGACCTGAGGGAGCATGCCCCGATGAGTCCGGCGGCCCGCTGTTTCTCCCCCGGTCACTGCGGGCTTCTCCAGCTTGATCACGGTCGAGTCGGCGGGAGCTGCCTGTGCAGTTGCCGATCAGCACCACAGCGACGTTGGCTTCGGAGGTCTTGCCTCACGCTGCGGGGAGGGCACTTCGAGCACGGCCACCGCAGCCGGGCAGCGCAGGACCCGGCCCGGGGGGACGGCGCGCCTCAGCTCGATCAGGCGAGCCTCGTCGTCGAGAAAGACGAGGTCCAGCCGGAAGCGCATCCCGAAGGTGTGGACGCTGCGGCAGTCCGGGATCAGGAGCCCGGCGCCGGCTCGCCGCAACGGCAGCAGTGCCAGGCCGAGCAGACGGCTGAGCGGCGTCGTCGCCACCGGGACCTCGACCCCGAGCAGCTCGACGCGATCGAGCCCGCGAAAGCGAATAGGCGTCTCCACCCTCGCCTAAGCTTCCGCGGCGATCGAGTACGCGGCTGTCTGGGGCGCGATCACCCACGTCGATCTCTCGAAGTCGGCTCGATCGCCTTCATGGCGCTGATCGGTTCTTCACGGCGCTGACCGCGTACGACATGCAGAAGCCCGACCAGATCAGCAGGCAGGGGCTCTCGGGCGAGGGGGAGGGGCGCGCGGCGATCATGGCTGCCCTGGCGCAATAGGCTCCGGATCCGATCAGCTCCTAGCCAACGACGGGAAGAGGCCGATGAATGCGAACAAGGCATTGTGGGAGAAGGGCGACTTCACGCGCATCGCGGCGAGTATGCGAGAAAGCGGCGAGGCATTCGTCAGGGACCTGGGGATCACCGAGGGACTCAAGATGCTGGACCTCGGCTGCGGCGACGGAACCACCGCTGTGCCCGCCGCTGAGCTGGGGGCCGATGTTCTGGGTGTCGACATAGCCAGCAACCTGGTTGCGGCGGGCAAGGCACGCGCCCAGGCACTCGGACTGACCAACCTCAGCTTCCAGGAGGGCGATGCCACGGATCTGAGCGAGCTCGATGATCAGAGCTTCGACCTCGTCATCAGCGTGTTCGGGGCGATGTTCGCTCCGAGGCCATTCGAGGTGGCCAAGGAGATGGTCCGGGTGACCAAGCCCGAAGGACGGATCGTGATGGGGAACTGGATCCCGAACGACCCGACCCTGGTGGCCCAGATCCTGAGGATCAGCTCCTCCTACTCACCTCCGCCTCCGGAGGGCTTCGTCAGCCCGATGACCTGGGGCGTGGAGGACGACGTGATCGAGCGCTTCACGGCGGCCGGAATCACCGAGGAGCGGATCTCGTTCCTGAGGGACACCTACATGTTCAACTACGCCGCTCCGCCGTCAGAGCTGGTGGCTGAGTTCAGGAGCTACTACCCGCCGACCATGAACGCGTTCGAGGCGGCGGCAGCGAACGGCCGCGAGGCCGAGCTCCAGGCCGAGCTGGAGGCCCTGTTCAACGAACAGAACACGAGCGACGACGACGCCACCTCGATCCCGGCGACCTTCCTGCGGGTGACGGTCGAGCGCTAGGGCGGTTTGGACAGAGCGTTCACTGGCAGACCATCCCCACACGGCGCGGCTTCCCGTTCCCTCTCGCTGCAACCCCACGTTCAGGGAAGCTCGAGCACTGGCGATCACGACCCTCATGCGCGAAGATGCCCAAGCCGCTTCAGTTCGACACACGGGTGCCCCTGCGGAGCACGCTCGCAGCAAGGGAGGACGGCGCGGCAGAGGAGCCAATGGACGAGACCGCACGCAGAGGGAACTACGAGTCAGGCGCCGACTACGTGCTCGAGTACGGGGAGCTCCGCTTCTCCTTCAACGAACATGACTTCGCCCAGCGCGTCGAGCAGGCGGCGGTCAAGCTCGACTTCGTCAGACAGGGCCTGGACGAGCACGAGCTGGAGGACCTGCTCGAGCTGGCGGTGAACGGCGAGATCCGCGAGCCCTGCTCTCCTCTCGGCGCTCACGTCAACGACAACTGGGACGACCTGGTCGGCCCCTCGAACAAGAGCCTCGTCCACTGGCTGCGGCGGCTCGTCTTCCGCGGCGCCTGGCTCGACCAGCGCGTCAAGGAGGGGGAGCTCGACATCGTCTTCGACGAATCCAGCCAGACCTTCGGCTACGTCCAGCCCGATCGCGACGCCGAGCTGATCGAGCTCTCCGCCGAGCCCTCCTGGGGTGCGGTCGCCTACGGCGGCCGGGATCGGGCCTAGCTTCAGCCCAGCAGCCAGCTCGGCTTATCGGTCTTCGGGACCTCGCTCGCGATCCGCTGCATCAGACCGTAGAAGCGGGGCAGCTCGGGATAGACGAGCGCCTTGCCCGTCGTGATCAGGCCGCCTGAGAGCGCCCGCTCGGGATCGGCCCACCCCATGATGTTGATCAGCCCGAGATGCCCGAAGGCGAGGTCGGTGTCGCGACCGTAGAGGCTGACAAGCTTCGCGCCGAGCATCAGCCCGTATGAGAACCGCGTCGGGAAGACGAGCGAGAAGTCGATCTCGAGGTGCGACTGCTCGGTGAGGGCGCGGCGAATCGTCCGCTCCTCCATCACCCTCACCCCCTGCATCTGGCCCCCTGCCCGGAAGATCTCGAAGAAGCGCGAGAGCTCGTTCGCGCTGGTCATCACGCTCGCGGCAGGCACCAGCGAGGTCTGAAAGCGCTCGTCGTTGGAGAGGTCGACGACTTCCTGGAACGAGGCGCTGAGCACCCGGGTGACCAGGGTCGACAGAGGCGGCAGCAGCGGCGGGCCGGTGACGTAGTTGAAGGCGACCTCCTCGGTGTCCTCCGCGGAGACGCCGTAGTTGCCCCAGCGAAACCCGAGCGGATCGAGGATCTCCTCGGCGAGCACCTCCCTGATCGACTTGCCGGTGACCCGCTGCACGATCTCGCCCAGGATGTAGCCGCCCGAGACCGCGTGGTAGGCGAGGATGCGTCCGGGACGGATCGCCGGCTTCGCCTCGCAGATCGCGCGCAGCAGGAACTCACGGTCCTCGATCCGGTCGACGTCGAGCGCCTCCTTCGGCATCGCGGCGAGGCCGGCACGATGGGCCAGCACGTGGGCGATCGTCGTCCCCTCCTTGCCCTTCTGGGCGTACTCTGGGATGTACTCGCTCACCCGGTCCCCGATGTGGAGCATCTGGCGCTCGTCGAGCAGGTGGACGACCATGGCCGTGACCGCCTTCGAGGCCGAGAAGATGCAGGAGGGCGTCCGCGTGGTCATCGGCACCTTCGGCGTGTCCTCGTCGTCATCCGGACCGTTGCCGCGCGCGTGTCCGATCGCCCGGTCGAGTACGACCTTCCCCTCTCGGCGCAGGCAGAGCTGCAGACCCGGGTGGACTCCACTCCTGTAGAGGTCGAGCGCGCCCTCCCAGACGTGCTCCACCGTCTCCGAGTCCAGCCCCGCGGACTCCGGCTGCTCCTCCTCGCCCACCGTGGTGACCGAGTCGAGGTCCGACGGCAGCCGGATCCGATGGAAGACGTCCGGGACCCCGGGCAGCCGCGAGAGGTTGAGGACGTCCGAGAGATGTGGACGCCGCGGTGCCAACTACAGCCTGGCGAGCAGCTCCGCGTTGCTCGCGGTGGCCACGAGCTGGTCGGCGAGCGTCCGCGCCGCCGCCTCCGTGTCCAGCTCTCCCAGCTCCTCGCGGAGGCGGCGAACCTGCTCCATCTCGTCGGCGGCGCGCAGGGTGTCCTCTCCGGAGGCCCTGCAATCGGCCGGCACCAGCGCGGGGACGATCCCCTTGGCGGCAAGGCCCGCGTCGAGCCTGAGCAGAAGGTTCTCGGTCGTCTCGAGCGCCTCACGGACCTCGGCGCCGCGATCGTCGGAGTCGAGCACGGTGGCGATCACGGTGAGCGAGCCGCTGCCCTCCTCAGCGAGCTCACGGCCCGCGCCGAAGAGGCGCTTCACGCGGCCGGGATCCCGGTAGCCGAGCGCCAGCCTGCTCAGCGAGTCGACGAGGACGACGACGTCCTCGCCGCCCTCCGCGAGCCGCTTGGCGTGACCCATCGCGAGCTCGGCGGCGCGGACCTGATCGCGCGGCTCCTGGTCGGCGGTCGCGGCGAAGAGCTCTGCCTGCGGCAGGGAGCGCTTCCACTCCGGGACCTCCTCGGGCCTCTCGTCAGCGAGCAGCACGCAGAGGTGCGCGCCGGTTCCCGCGATCGCCGCGCCCAGCGCCCGCAGCAGGGTCGTCCGGCCCGAGTGCGGCTGCGCGAGCACGAGGACGCGCTGGCCGAAGGCGAGTGGGCCGAACAGGTCGACGCCGCGGACGATTGGCTCCGCGCTCGCCTCGGGCGCGAGGATCCGGCGGGTCGGGGTCGCGGGCGTCAGGTCCTCGAAGTGCCTGCGCTCCTCCTCCGGAGCCTGTCCGTTGACCGCCTCCACACGGACCAGGGCGCGGTGGCGCTCGCCGCGACGGGGCGGGCGAGCCGGGCCGCTCACCTGATCGCCGGGGCGCAGTTCGCAGCGGCGGATCTGAGAGGCGGAGACGTAGACGTCGCCCTCCGCCTCGTCCAGCCCGCTCAGGCGGAGGAACCCGTAGCCCTGGGGCATCCGGTCGAGGACGCCGGTGACCTCCTCGACGCCCGCCTCCGCCTCCGGGACGGGCTTCGGCTCCGGCTCGGGCCCGGGCTCTTCCCGGGCCGCGGTCTCGACGCTCCCCTCCGGAGGCTCGGCCTCGCCCTGCGGCTCCGCCTCGCTCCTCTCCTCGATCGCCTCGATCAGCTCGTCGCGGGGCAGCATCCGATAGCGCGGAAGCCCGAGCTCGCGCGCGAGGCGGTGGAGCTCCGCCAGGTGTTCGTCCCTGAGCGCCATGGAGCGCCGCATGCTAATCCAGGGGGCGGGGACTACTTGGCCAGCGCCGCGGCCGGATCGAGCCCCTCGGCCTCGGTGAGCCCGGCCCAGGCCTCCACCTCGGCCTTGATGCGGGAGCCGCTCCAGCCGAGCTCAGCGCCGAGCCTCCCCGCCACGGCCGCGACGCGGTCGCCGTCGCGCAATTCGGGGGCGGCCAGCAGACCGAGGCGAGTCCGGCGCAGCAGGACGTCGGCCACCGAGCGGGCCTGCTCCCGCCGTGCGGCGATCACCAGCTCGGCCATCAGGTCGGGGTGTCCCGGCACGATCGGCGCGGCGAGCCCGGGCTCCTCGGCGCAGAGGTCGAGAACCGCCCGCGCCGCATGGCCGTACCGGAAGGCGAGCTGATCGGCCGCTCCCTCGGGAAGGTCGACGCCCGTCTTCAGGTCCTCGGGCCGGGCCGCCATGCCGAGCGGGATGTCGTCGGTGCGACACTCGGCCTCGCGGCCGTCGCGCTCGGCGATCCGATCCACGACCTGAGCCGCCATCCGCCGGAAGGTGGTCAGCTTGCCGCCGGTGATGGTGAGCATTCCCGACGAGGTCTCGTAGAGCTCCGCCTTTCGCGAGATGTCCACGGACTTCTTCGGATCGCCGCTCGAGATCAGCGGCCGGACCCCGGCGTAGGCTCCGGTGAGCTGGGCGGGGCCGAGGTCGGTCCCGAAGTAGCCGTTCAGGGCATCGAGCAGGTAGGTGATGTCGTCCCCGCTCGGCGGCACCCGGTCGATGTCACCCTCGTAGTCGTTGTCGGTCGTCCCGGCGAGCACCCGTCCGTACCAGGGCAGCGCGAAGATCGTGCGGTCGCCCGCCGCGGGGACGATGCAGGCGGCGGTGCCGATG
>DATGDO010000212.1:0-1979 GCA_035310805.1 Solirubrobacterales bacterium | reverse complement strand
CTCTGGCGGGCCTCGAACCGTTGCGCACACGAGCGGCATTGGTATTCGTAGGTGGGCATTCCCCCGTCCTCCCGTAGCTCACACCCCAGACAGGACCGCTCGCCGCGCCGCTCTCCGCCGCGAACCGCCCCGCTGAGGTGGGAGGTTTGCGTCTCTAGCAGCTTGCTGAAAAACTCGCTTCTTCCCAGGCCGCTCAAAAAGGTCCAGCAACTGTGTGTCGTGTCAAGAGCAATGATGGCGGTTCAAGCCGTTGCGGGCCGAGGGGCCCAGCGGGTCTGCGAGCGCACCATCGCGTTCAGAATCGTGATCAGTTTCCGCATGCAGGCGATCAGGGCCACCTTCTTGCACTTGCCCTGGGCCAAGAGATGCGCGTAGAAGGCGGCCAGGACCGGGTTGCAGCGGACGCCAGCGAGCGTCGCCATGAACAAGGGGGCGCGCACGGTCGCCCGCCCGCCCCAGCAGCTCCGCCGGCCCCGGAGCGTCCCGCTGTCCCGAGCGAGGGGCGCCACCCCGACCAACGCGGCGATGGCGCGCCGGTCGAGCGTCCCGAGCTCGGGGAGGGCAGCAAGCAGGGTCCGGGCGGTGACGGGCCCGATCCCGGGGACGCTCCGGAGCAGATCCTCCTGGGCCCGCCAGATCGGGCTGGCGCGCAGGTGCTGGTCGAGGTCCTGGTCGAGCCGGGCCACCCGGCGCCGGAGATCCGCGATGTGGTCCTGGAGGTCGGCGCGCAGGGCGGGGGGCAGCAGGCCGCGCCGGTTCTCCTCCGCGGTGAGCATCTCCACGAGCTGGCGCCGCCGGGTGACGAGGGCCGCGAGGAGCTGGGTCGCCGCATCGGGGAGCGGGCGGACCGCGGGCTGCACGGCCTCGGCGAAGTGGGCGAGGAGGGCGGCATCCAAGCGATCCGTCTTCGCCAGCCGGCCCGTCGCCTTCGCGAAGTCCCGGACCTGGCGCGGGTTCACCACGACGATGGGGAGGGCCGCAGCGCCGAGCAGGCCCGCCACCGGGATCTCGTACCCCCCGCTCGCCTCACAGACGATGAGCTGCGGCGCGAGGGCCTGGAGGCGCGCGACCAGGGCGGGCCCGGCCGCCTCGGTGTGCGCGGTCGTCCACTGTTCGCCCGTGGGGCGGACGGCCACCACGAGTTCTGCCTTCGCGATGTCGATGCCGACGAATACCGGAGGTGTGGGCATGGGGCGCTCCTCCTGACCGCCCGGCCTTGCGGGATGCGGGCTCGATCGGCCCGGGCAACTGTGCGGGCTGTCCAGGGACCGGACGTGACGACCCATGCTGGACACGGCCTCGGGGGACCTCGATGCAAGCGGTCTGTCACGTCCCACGGTTTCCGACATTCTACTCACTCGCGGTGCTGCTCGTAACATACAAGATGCAAGGCGGCACGCTGACGCCCGGGGTACCCAGCGCGGCTGGGTCCAGGCGTACTGGAGGTACGCCGCAGCGAGTGGCGAGGCGGGCCAACGCCGCAGATGGGCCCTTATGGGCAGCCGGTTAGAACCGGGCGCCGAGCTTGTGGAGCTCCTCCCACGCCCGGGTGTTCGCGGAATCCATCGCCAGGACCTCGCGGAATCGCTGATCCGCCTCGCTCCGCCCGTCCGCCCCCGACGCCGCTAAGGCGATCCCCAGGTTGAGGCGCCAGGTGACGCTCTCAACGTTGGTCCGGAGCGCCTCGCGGTAGGCAGCGACGGCCTCCGGATACCGGCGGAGGCGAATCAGCGTCTCGCCGCGTCGGGCGTGAAACTCCCCGCTGACCTCGCCCAGAGCGGCGGCCGCGTCAAGCGCTTCCAGGGCTGCCGAGTAGTCGGCGAGTCCCAGGAGGGCGCGCCCCAAACCGAAGGTCACTCGGGCGTCCTTGGGAAGGGCGCGCGCGAGTTCGCGATACTCGGCCTCCGCCTGACGGTCGTGTCCCCCCCGCTGGAGCGCGTCCGCGAGCGCCACCTGCGCCTCGACCAGGCGGGGGTCCT
>DATGDO010000211.1:0-5481 GCA_035310805.1 Solirubrobacterales bacterium | reverse complement strand
ACGGTGATGGCGCCCGACCCGTTCGTCGCCCCCTACTACAGCTTCCTGCTCGACCGCACCCCGAAGCCCCAACCCGGGGAGCCTCGCGCCTGGCGGAAGGACGAGTACCCGGACTGAGTCGGACCGCCTGTCGCGGCTCATAGAGGTGGTTACGGAAGGTCAGTTGGCTCAGTCATCGGCACTCTCAAGAACACCGTGGGTGTGGCGAGGCAGGGCGGTCTGCTGAGCGGGCCGTCCTGCGCAGGCACCCTCCCCTTCCTCGGATCGGTGGGCAGGCAGAACGCGGTTAGAACCAGCCCGGAGTGGTAAGCGATGGGCATGGAAACTCTCGCGATCATCGGCTTGTGTCTGTGGGTCACCTTGGGACTTCTTGCCACCCTTGTTGTCATCGGCAGCACCCGACTCAAGAGAATGTCCCCTCACCCGCTTCCGAGTACTGAAGCGCCATCTCGCAGGCGTGCTCGTCGGGCGCGGCGGGCGTCTTCGTCGGGGCGGGCCTACATAGGTGGGCACTCCCAGCCTCTCGCCCACATGTAGATAGGCCGAAGGTGATCAGCAGCCCTGCGGGCCTTGGCGGTCACCAACTCGGGCCCCTACTTCTTTTTTGAGTAGAGCCTTGTTCGCGGCGATCCCGGCCCGCCATTGATCCGTTGGCGGCGGACTACGCCGTGATCATGCGGGAGGCGGGCATCGCTCCACCGGTCGCCCCGATCAACTGCCGTGGTGAGGACCTCCTGGACCACTTTCAGCCGGCCAGCTTCGACATCGAGGAGGGGGAATTTGTCATCTGGCGGCCCCGGCGAGAGAGGGTCCACATGAATCGTGCGCTGCATGGCATTGCGACTGTCGTCGACTGCTTCCTTCCTTCTGTCACCACGGATGCCGGACCAGCGCCCCGCCGTCGACGGGCCAGACTGCCCCAGTCACGTAGGAGGCATCGTCCGAGGCCAGGAAGGCGACGACGGCTGCGACCTCCTCGGGCGTGCCGGCTCGTCGCAGCGGGAGGTTCTCGTAGCGCGGGTCGCCGCCCGGCAGGCGCAGGCGCTCCTCTCCTTGCACGTCGATCGCCCCGGGTGCCACGGCGTTGACCCTGATCTCCCGCTCACCCAGCTCGATCGCCGCCTGCCTCGTGAGCATCGCCAGCCCCGCTTTGCTTGCCGCGTAGGCGGCCGCCCCCAGATAGGGGATGAAGGCGTGAATACTGGCGACGTTCACGATCGCACCTCCGGCCGGCATCGAGCGCGCCGCCTCTCTGATCATCAGCAGCGGCCCGGTTAGGTTGACGGCGAGCGTTCGGTCCCAAGCATCGCGGTCCACCTGGAGGAGGGGCTGGTAGGTCTGGTCAGCGGCGTTGTTGACCAGTATGTCGAGGGGACCGGTGCGCTCGAGCATCTGCGCCACCTGGTCGGCATCGCTGACGTCGGCCTCGACCAGCTCACCGGCGAGCTCGGCGGCAAGTGCCTGAGCACTGGCCAGCTCCTCGACAGCGTTGATCCATACCCGGGCGCCGTCCTGCGCAAGGCGCCGCGCAATCGCCATGCCGATACCGCGCTGAGCTCCGGTAACGAGCGCGGACTTGCCATTGAGGCTCATGCTCAGAGGCTATTCCGCCATCGCGGTAGGCGCCGCAGGGCCCATCCGTCACCGGAGGTAAGTGGTTGCCCCGGAGTGAAGTCGGGTGCTCGGTACCGATGCGAGCCGGCTGAGGCTGAGCGATAGTCGTTTCAGTCCCACGTCCTGGTGTGGGCGAAACGGAGGATTTGGAAGGTGATGAGGCACTCGCGCATGATGTGGTTCTGCGGAGCGCTCATGGTTGCCGCCGTGGTCTTGGCGATAGCGGGAGCAGGGAGCATCGCGTTCCTTGCACCGGTTGCCTGCGTGGCGATGATGGGCATGATGCTCTGGATGATGCTTGGGATGGGTCGGCGTCACCGGCGTCACTAGGCTCGCCGCAGTCAGCACTCGGCGGTCGGTGAGACGTAGCCTCAACCCTTACGAGCCTCCCCACGTATATTCACGCGGTAGGCGCGCTGCAGTCTCCTCGAGGACCTCGATCATTTCTTGGCGGGTACTGCTCCCCGCGGCGCGCTGTGCAAGAGCCCTCGCCGACGGTCGGGCTGTATCCGCCCGTCCGGGGAATCGGCTAGCCGAGAACGGTCTCGCGGGTGACCAGAGCGGCGAGCACACGCTCGGCGACCGCCTCGCCGGTGAAGCCGACCTCCTCGCGGAGCAGCGCCGGCTTGCCGTGCGCGACGTAGCGGTCCGGAAGTCCGACGCGCAACACGCGGGCACGCTCGGAGCCGGCGAAGGCGTCCTCGACGTGCTCGAGCACTCCCGAGCCGAAACCGCCGGGCAGGACGTTCTCCTCGACCGTCACCAGCAGGTGGTGATCCGCGGCGAGCTTCTTGATCAGCTCGCCGTCGAGCGGCTTGGCAAAGCGCCCGTCGGCGACCGTGGGTTCGAGCCCGTTCGCACGCAGGATCTCGGCGGCGCGCAGTCCGACCTGGACGCCGTAGCCGTAGCCGAGCAGCGCGACCCTCTCGCCCGGCAGCAGTAGCTCGCCCTTGCCGATCTCGATCTCCTCCGGGGAGTCGGGCATTGGCGCGCCCTCGGCGGCGCCGCGCGGATAGCGAAAGGCGATGGGTCCGTCGTCGTGGCTGAGCGCCGTGCGGAGCATGTGGACCAGCATCGCCTCGTCTCGCGGCGCCATCACGACGACGTTGGGCAGTTCACGGAAGTAGGAGACGTCGAAGGCGCCGTGGTGGGTCGGGCCGTCGTCGCCGACCAGGCCCGCCCGGTCCATTGCGAAGACCACGTTCAGCCTCTGCAGGCAGACGTCGTGGACGAGCTGGTCGAAGGCGCGCTGGAGGAAGGTCGAGTAGATCGCGCAGACCGGCTTGGCGCCCTGGATCGCCAGGCCCGAGGCGAACAGCACCGCGTCCTGCTCGGCGATGCCCACGTCGTAGTACTGGTTCGGAAGCTCCTCGCAGAGCTTGTTGAGACCGGTCCCGCCCGCCATCGCGGCTGTGATCCCGATCACCCGCTTGTCGCGCTTCGCCTCCTCGATGAGCGCCTCAGCGAAGACCGTCGTGTACTGGGGCGGCGACTTGGGCGGCGGCTTCTCCAGCTTCTCGATCTGCTCCGGGGAATCCGACTCCGAGACGGGAACGGGCTTGGATGCGGCGGTGGTGTCTGTGGCCGCCGATCTGCTGGTCGGCGCGGGCCGGCGATCGACGATGGAGCCCGGCTTCGCCGCGTGCCATTTCTCCATGCCCTCGAGCCCGCCCTCCTCGGCGGGCTCGAAGCCCTTGCCCTTGACCGTGTGGATGTGGACGACGACCGGCCGGTCGGCCTCGAGCGCCTGCCGGAGGGCGCGGCGCAGGGCGGCAACGTCATGGCCGTCGATCACGCCCATATAGGCAAGGTCGAGCTCCTCGAAGAAGAGGCCCGGCGCCCAGTAGGCCTTGATCGCCGCCTTCACCTCGGGGCCCAGCCGCTCGATGCGGCGGCCGAGGCCGAGAGGCAGCTGGGTGAGCCGCTCCTCCGTGCTGGAGCGGGCCTGGTAGAGGCGCGGGTTGAGGCGGACCCGCTGGAAGTATCGCGAGATCGCGCCGACGTTGGGTGAGATCGACATCCCGTTGTCGTTCAGCACGATCACCATCGGCGTCTGCAGTCCGCCGGCGTGGTGCAGGGCCTCGTAGGCGACGCCCCCGGTGAGCGCGCCGTCGCCGATCACCGCGACGACCTTGCCGTCCTCGCCAATTCCCTTGCGCATCGCCTCCTTCAGCCCGACGGCGTAGCCGATCGAGGTGGAGGCGTGCCCGGCGCCCATGATGTCGTGCTCGGACTCGAACACCGAGCAGAACGGGGCGAGCCCCTCGTACTGCCGGATGGTGCCGAGCCGGTCCTTGCGGCCGGTCAGCACCTTGTGGGGATAGGCCTGGTGGCCGACGTCCCAGAGGATCTTGTCCTTCGGCGACTCCAGCAGGCTGTGCAGCGCGACGGCCAGCTCGCAGGTGCCGAGGTTCGCCCCGAAGTGGCCGCCGATCTCGCCGATCACGTCGATGATCAGCTCGCGGACCTCCTGCGCCAGCCGCTGGAGCTGCTCGTCGGAGAGATCGGTCAGGTCAGCCGGCGAGTCGACTGAGTCGATCAGCCGCTGGTCGTGCTCGTGGTCGTTTGAGTCCTCGGCCATCAGGTGTGTCGGGTGTGGATGAAGTCTGTGATCCGGGCCAGGTCGTCAGTTCTCGCGCCGGTCTCGGCGAGCGCCTGCCGGGCCTTGCGGTGCGACTCAGAGGCTAGCTCGCCGGCCCTCTCAAGGCCATAGGCGCTCACGTAGGTGAGCTTGCCCTGCCTCTCGTCGCTGCCGCTCGGCTTGCCGAGCTCCTCCTCCGATCCGGTCACGTCGAGGATGTCATCGACGATCTGGAAGAGCACGCCGAGCTCGTCGGCGAAACGGCGGTAGGGAATTGTCTCACCTTCGGGGATCTCGCCCAACCGCAATACGACGCCCACGCTCGAGGCGATCAGCCGTCCCGTCTTGAGCGAGTGCATCTCCCGCAGGCGATCGGGGTCGACGCGACCGCCCTCCCCCGGCCCCCCCGGCTCGAACTCGGTGACGTCGACGTACTGGCCGCCGACCATGCCCCCGACGCCGGTGGCAGAGGTGAGCTCGCGGAGCGCGGCAAGCACGGCGGCGGGGTCGCCCTGCTGCCGCTCGCTGAACAGGCGTATCGCCTCGGCGAAGAGACCGTCCCCGGCGAGGATGGCGACGTTCTCCCCGAACCTGACGTGGGAGGTGGGCATCCCCCGGCGCAGCACATCGTCGTCCATCGCGGGCAGGTCGTCGTGGATCAGCGAGTACGTGTGGATCAGCTCGATGGCCGCGGCGGCGGGGAGCACGCGCTCAGGGTCCAACCCGATCGCGCGGGCCGTCGCCAGCGCGAGGACCGGTCGGATCCGCTTGCCGCCGGCGAGCAGCGAGTAGCGCATCGCCTGGTCGAGCCCGGCGGTCGCAGCCGCGTGCGAGAAGCGGAGCTGATCGAGGTAGCGCTCGACCAGCTCCCGAAGGTCATCGGGATACTCGCTCATCTGGAGCCGTCAGTTCCCGGCGGAGCCTGAGGCGCCGCGCAGGGCGCCCTCGACCGCGCGGCCCGCCTGGGAGGCGAGCTCCGAGGCCTCGCGAACGAGCTCGGCGGCGTGGTCGTCGTCGACATCCCCCTCGAGCTGGGTGGCGAGCTGCTCCAGCTTCGCGGTGATGCGCTCGAGCTCCTCCGCACCACCTCCGATCGATTCGGCTTCCATCGTCGCGATGCTAGCGAGGGCGCCGCCGCCTCCGGGCTTCTACGCGGTCTGAGCGCGCCCGACCAGCTCGGGGACGTCGGCGATCGAGTCAACTGTGGCCGTGGGCTCGATGCCGGACTCGCGCACCAGGTCCTCCCGGTACTTCCCGGTGCGAACGAGGATGCCGGCAAGGCCCGC
>DATGDO010000210.1:0-23271 GCA_035310805.1 Solirubrobacterales bacterium | reverse complement strand
GCTGCATCTCGGAGCGCGGCAGCCGAACCGGGCGAGTCCGGGGCAAGCCGTTCTTCTTTCGCGGCCCTCCGGCGGCGGTGGAATCCCTACGGGCGATCGGGGTGGCTGCGGCCGGCCTCGCGAACAACCACGCGCTCGACTTCGAGGAGAGGGCGCTGCTCGACACGCTCGACCTGCTGCGGGAGGCCGGAATCGAGGTCGCCGGCGCCGGAGCCACCCATGCAGCTGCGCGTCGGGGAGCCATCGTGGAGAAGCCCGGCGCCAGCACGCGAGTTGGGTTGCTCGCGGTCTCCGACCACCCGGGCGAGTACGCAGCGGGGCCCGCCGACCCCGGCATCGCATACGCAGATCTGGCTCGGGGCCTACCGATCTGGCTGATCGAGGAGCTGGAGCGGCTGAGCGCCGAGTGCGATCTGGTGATCGCCTTCCCGCACTGGGGTCCGAACATGAACCCGAATCCCGCGCGCTGGCAGGGCAAGGCTGCCGCCGAGATGCTGGCGGCGGGTGCGAGCCTGGTGGCCGGTCACTCCGCGCACGTCTTCCACGGGGTGGGTTGGGAGGACGGCAGCCCGGTGCTCTTCGACCTCGGCGACTCGCTCGACGACTACGCGGTGAATGCCAGACTGCGCAACGACCTCGGCGTACTCGCCCTTTGGCGACCCGGGGACGCCGCGGTCCCGATCGAGCTGGTAGGCCTGCGTCTGCGCTACTGCCACACCGGGCTCGCGCACGGCGGCGATGCAGAGTGGATCGCGGGCAGGCTGGCGAGTGCCTGCCGCTCGCTTGGCAGTTCGGTCGAGCGGGTGGGCGAGCAGAGGTTCCGCGTCAGACCGGCTTGACGGTCGTGCGTGAGCGCGCGACGACTCCGCGCAGCGCGTCTCTGAACGCCGCGTAGTTGCGGCCCCCGATCGCCTCTGCGTGGCGCGCCTCGATCTCTGCGACGATCTCGTCGCCCCGGCGGAGCTGGTCGAGCCCGCGCATGGTCGGGACGATCAGCTTGGCCCGCCGGTCGGCGGGGTCCGGGGCCCGCGCTACGTAGCCGAGCTCCTCGAGCTCGTCGATCAGGCGGCCGACGATCTGCTTGTGCCGGGCCGAGAGGCGGGCCAGCTCCGTCGCGCGGATGCCGTCCTCGTCGAGATAGGCCAGCACCGCCCAATGACGGGGATGGAGATCGTCGTAGCCCGCCTCCGCAAGCCGGGCGAAGAGCTCCTCCTGGAGCGAGAAGGTGAGCTGGCTGGCGAGAACGCCGAGATCAGGATTCCACTGTTGACGCTCGCTGCGCCGTTTCGTGGTCGTCACAAATTGAGATGGTAGCAATACGTGACGATCGCGGTCTGTGACGAACCCTTATTGCCCGTTGAGACTGCTCCCTATACTGCGCAAGACCTTTCTTCCAAAGGAGATCAAGAGATGACCACCACCAAGCGCTCCAACTACGGCGCGGCAATCCGCACCACGCTCCTGATGGCGGGGCTCGGCGGACTGCTCGTCGTCGTCGGCGCCCTGATCGGAGGGCCGAAGGGCGCAGCCGGGTTCCTGGTCCTCGCCCTGCTCTTCAACCTCGGTGCCTACTGGTTCAGCGACCGCATCGCGCTCGCCGCCGCCCGCGCCAAGCCGGTCTCGGAGCAGGAGGACCCCAGGCTCTACCAGATGGTCCGCGACCTGACCACGCGCGCCGGCCTGCCCATGCCGAAGCTCTACGTGATCCCGCAGGAGCAGCCCAACGCATTCGCCACCGGCCGCAACCCGAATCACTCGGCCGTCGCCGTGACGGCGGGCATCCGCAAGCTGCTCGGCGAGGACGAGCTCCGCGGCGTCCTGGCGCACGAGCTCGGGCACGTCCGCAACCGCGACATCCTGCTGCAGTCGGTCGCCTCCGCGATCGGCACGGCGATCACCTGGATCGCCTACATGCTGCTATGGGTCGGCGGTGAGGACGACTCGCCACTCGGCGCAGTCGCAGCGATCGCGATGGTGCTGCTCGCGCCGCTCGCGGCGGGGATCATTCAGATGGCGATCTCGCGCCAGCGCGAGTTCTCGGCGGATGCGACCGGTGCCGAGATCTGCGGCAACCCGGAGTCGTTGGCCTCGGCGCTGCTCCGCCTCGAGCAGGGTGCCCAGGCGGTTCCGATGCAGGTGAACCAGGCGACGGAGCCGCTCTACATCGTCAAGCCGTTCCACGGTGGCGGTTTCGCGGCGCTCTTCTCGACGCACCCCCCGATCGAGGAGCGCGTCCGCCGGCTCCGTCAGATGCGTCCGTCGATCGGCTAGCGCGATCCGCAGGGCCCAGCAGCCCGTAGAGCGATACAGATGAGCTACCGCATCCTGCACTCGGGGGACGCCTTCTGGCGTCCCTCGAACCAGATGAAGGTCGAGCACACGGATCTCGCCAAGCAGCTCGAGGCGAAGACCCTGGGTGCACGAGTGTGGCGGCTGCGTCCGGGTCAGGCCTCAACCAGGCACCGGCACCTGGAGCAGCACGAGCTGTATCTGCTGCTCGAGGGGGAGGGCAGGGTGAGGGTCGACGACGAGGTCCTCACCCTGCGGCCGCTGTCCGCTCTGCTGGTGGAGCCCGAGCACGTCCGGCAGCTCTTCAACGACAGCGACGCGGACGCGCTCTGGCTGGTGGTCGGGGCCCCGCCCGAGGGGGCGAACACCCTGGCGATGAGCGAGGAGGTGCTCGCCAGGATGTATCCCGACGGGCCGAGGGCGCTGCCGTCCGAACTCGGCGGCGGCGTATTCGACGGTTAGCCTGCGCGCTCACCGGCTATACTTTTTGAAGCAATGAAACCCGATCAGGATTTGGGACTATGAGCTCCTTGGTGATGCCCCGCAAGCACGTGCCGCCGCCCCTCGAACTGGTCAAGAGCCGGATCGAAGAACTCCTGCCGCCCGCCGCGCGAGAGGAGATCGAGGGCGGAGCCCTCCTCGTCGACGTTCGCGACCGCGACCGCTTCGAGGCCGGCCACCTGGAGGGCTCTGTCAACGTCCCCTCGGGCGAGAGCGCCCAGAGGGCCCACGAGGACGCCTACGTCGAGGCGATCGAGAAGGCGGGCGCCGGGCCGCAGGATCGCGTCATCCTGGTCTGCGGCGAGGGCAACCGCTCGGCGCGGACCGCCGACGCGCTGGGCAACGGGCACGGGTTCGAGAACGTCGCCTCGATCATCGGCGGTGCGAAGCTTTGCAGCGATCTCGGGTATCCGATCGAGGGAGAGATCGCGGTCGGCGCCGAGGAGGCGGAGACCCAGTTGGAAGGCGAGGAGGACACGACCTGATGGCCAGCACCGAGACCCTCGAAGACATCAAGGCAAGGATCGAGCAGGTCACGCCCGCGGAGGCGAGCAGGGAGCTCGCCTCCGGGGAGGCCGTCCTGGTCGACACGCGCGACGCGATCAACCGCCAGGAGATCCGCGTCGAGGGCGACGAGTTCGCCCCCACCGGAAACGGTGGGATCGAGTCCCACACGGACGAGTTCGGGGAGCGGGTCGAGGAGCTCGCCGGGGGCCGCGACAAGCGAGTCGTCCTCTACTGCAACGTCGGCAACCGCTCGGCGGTCGCGGCTGACGCCCTGGTCCGCGAGCACGGCTTCGAGAACGTCGCGTCCGTCGCCGGCGGCATCGCGGCGTGGGAGTCCGCCGGCCTCCCCGTCGTGGTCCCCGAAGGGATGTCCGCCGAGCAGCGCAACCGCTACTCGCGCCACACCCTGCTGCCCGAGGTGGGGGTCGAGGGCCAGCTCAAGATGCTGAACGCCAAGGTGCTGCTGGTCGGCGCGGGCGGCCTCGGTGCTCCCGCGGCGCTCTACCTGGCCGCCGCCGGGATCGGGACGCTCGGGCTGGTCGACGACGACGAGGTCGACGAGTCGAACCTGCAGCGCCAGGTGATCCACAACACGACGCGCGTGGGCCAGCCCAAGACGGAGTCGGCCCGCAAGACGATCGAGGAGCTCAACCCCGACGTGAACGTGATCGAGCACCGAACCCGGCTCGACGCCTCCAACATCATCGAGATCATCTCCGACTACGACGTGATCGTCGACGGGGCGGACAACTTCCCGACCCGGTACCTGCTGAACGACGCGTCCGTGCGTCTGCGCAAGCCGGTGATCTCGGCCTCGATCCTCGCCTTCGACGGCCAGATCTCGACCTTCGTACCCTTCGAGGGGCCCTGCTATCGCTGCCTCTATCCGACCCCGCCGCCCGCCGAGCTCGCCCCCAGCTGCGGCGCCGCCGGAGTGCTCGGCGTGATGGCCGGCGTGATGGGCCTGCTGCAGGCCAACGAGGTGATCAAGCTCGTGATCGGCATCGGCGAGCCGCTGATCGGCCGGCTGCTCCTCTACGACGCGCTGGGGACCAGGTTCACCGAGCTCAAGGTCCGCCGCGACCCTGAGTGCCCGATCTGCGGCCCGAACGCGGAGGAGATCCCCGAGTCGGAGATGGGCAAGTTCCCCGACTACGAGCTCTTCTGCGCCGCCTGACCACCGGCCCGCTAGCTTTCCCTCCCATGCCGACGATCAAGGTTCCACCGGTCTTGCGCCAGCAGACCGACGGCGAGGCCGAGATCTCCGTCGCGGGCGGGACCGTCGGCGATGCGCTGCGGGCGCTGGCCGAGCGCCATCCGGCGACCAGGGATCAGCTCTTCTCGCCCGAGGGCGAGCTCAACCGCTACCTCAACGTCTATCTGAACGACGAGGACGTGCGCGTGCTCGATGGCCTCGACACCGGCGTCTCGCAAACCGACACAGTCGTGATCCTGCCCGCCATGGCCGGGGGCTCAGTGCTCTAGGACGAGCCCGAGGAAGCGCTTGGTCCGTTCCTCTTTCGGGTTCTCCACCAGCTCCTTCGCCGGCCCCTCCTCCACGATCACGCCGCTGTCCATGAAGACGATGCCGTCGCCGACGTCGCGGGCGAAGCCCATCTCGTGCGTGATGCCCTTGACGCGAACAGGCCCCTCGACCACGTTGCCGAGCGCGGTCATGTGGGGAAGAGGTTGAAGCGAGCGGGTTTCACGATCTCGCCGGCCGGGCACGCGGCGAGCGTGGCACTCGGACTCAGCTACTTCACTTTCTGAAGTATCCTTGTCTGTGAGATGAGCATGGAGCCGCTCCTCAACCGTCCCTGCGGCGGCCACTTCGAGAACATCCTCGAGGCGATCGGCAACACGCCGCTGGTCGAGCTTCCCCGCCTGACGCCGAAGCCCGAGGTTCGCCTCTGGGCCAAGCTCGAGGGCCGCAACCCGACCGGCTCCGTCAAGGACCGCGTCGCCAAGTTCATGATCGACGACGCCGAGGAGCGCGGCGCGATCGAGCCGGGCCACACGATCCTCGAGCCCACCTCGGGCAACACCGGGATCTCGCTCGCGATGATCTGCCGGCGCAAGGGCTATCCGCTGAAGGTGGTCATGCCCGACAACGTGACCGGGGAGCGGAGCCAGCTCCTGCGGATGTACGGCGCCGAGATCGTCTACTCGGAGGGCGCCAAGGGCTCGAACGGCGCCGTGGAGCTGGCCTTGGAGATGGCCGAGGCCGATGCCTCGTACTACATGCCCTATCAGTACGGGAACGAGGCCAATCCGCGCGCGCACTACGAGGGCACCGCGAAGGAGATCCTTGACGAGCTCGACGAGGTGACGGCCTTCGTCGGCGGCCTCGGCACCGGCGGCACCCTGATGGGGAACGGCAGGCGCCTCAAGGAACACGATCCCGAGACGAAGATCGTCGCCGCTGAGCCGATGCAGGGCGAGCTGGTCCAGGGTCTGCGCTCGCTCGAGGACGGCTTCATCCCGCCGATCATCGACCTGACCCTGCTGGACCGCAAGATCATGGTCTCCAACACGGACGCGATCCTCTGGACCCGGAAGCTCCTCCACGAGGAGGGCATGTTCCCGGGGGTCTCCGCCGGCGCCATCGCCTACGTCGCCAACCGGATCGCCGGGGAGCTGGACCATGGCAACGTCGTCTTTCTGGTCCCGGACGACGGCTGGAAGTACCTCTCGAGCGGCGTCTACACGAAGCCGATCGAGGAGCTCAAGGACATCGACTCGACGGTCTGGTGGTAGCCGGCTCGGCCGCCCAAGGCGGCCCCGTTGGCGAGAGGGCGCGGCCGGAGGGAGCGACCCGTTAAGTGTCGGCGGAGCCGCCATCCGATGCGGTCGAGCGCGTCGCCGGGCGCGTCAAAGAGCTGGCGGCCGACTACCAGGCACCCGACTTCGAGGAGGTTCCACACCCAGACGCGGCCCTGTTCCTGGCGGCGATCGACCACCGGACCGGCTACACCGAGCCGCACCTGGTGGACGGCGAGGGACCGTACGAGGGCAGCGCGCTGCTCTGGGCGCTCGGCCTGCGGGCCGAGCGCCGGGCGCCGGGTGCCCTTACGGCCCGCTCCCTGATCGGCGTTCCGGCGGAGGCGATTGCCGCCGTCTTCCGCGCGGGCCAGGACACCCTCGACGATCCCGAGCGCCGGGCGAAGCTCTGGGACGACCTCGCCAAGGGGATGCTGAAGAACTACGGCGGGCAGGCCGAGCAGCTGATCGGGGCGTCGGGCGGCAAACTCGCCGGGCAGGGCGGCGCGCTCATCCGCCTCAGCGAGTTCGACGCGTTCGCCGACCCGCTCCGAAAGAAGGCCTTCCTCGTCTGCAAGATCTGGGAGCGGCGGGGATGGCTGACGGTCTCCGACCCGGAGAACTGGGAGGTCTCCGCCGACAACGTCCTGATGCGGCTCGCGCTGCGCTCGGGGCTCGTCCCGGAGGGCGAAGTGGAAGACGTCCGCGAGGCAACCCGGGACGCCTTCAAGCGGGTGGCCGAGGAGGCGGGCATCCCGCCGCCGGTACTCGACGATCTGCTCTGGGAGCGGGGCCGCGGGGATCCGGACCTGATCGGCAACGAGGCCGGCGATCTCAGCGAGCCACCCCGCCGCGAGGGCGTGGTCTTCTACTAGGAGACGACTGACTCACGCGAATGCGGATCCCGAGGCGAATCTACGACGAGCTGCTCCAGCACGCCCGTGAGGAGGCGCCGAACGAGTGCTGCGGGCTGATCGGCGGCACCGACGAAGTGGCGAAGACGGTCTATCGCGCGCGCAACGCCGAGGCCAGCCCCCTGCGCTACAACCTCGATCCCCAGGATCAGTTCCGGATCATGACCGAGATGGACGAGACCGGGGAGGAGCTGTCGGCGATCTATCACTCCCATACGGCGAGCCCGGCCTATCCGTCGCAGACCGACATCAACCTGGCGGCCTATCCCGACACCCTCTACCTGATCGTCTCGCTGGCGGATGGCGAGAAGGATCTGCGCGGCTACACCATCAAGGACGGCGAGGTCACCGAGGTCGACCTCGCCGTCGAGTGACCCGGGAGTCTCCGTCGTGACCGAATCCGCGGGCGCCGGCCCGCTCGTCTGCCCGCGGTGCGCGCTGACGCACCCGCTGAACGAGCGGTTCTGCCGCGACTGCGGGATGCCGCTGGTCTATGCCGGATCCCGCGAGGAGGAGCCGGTCACCGCCGCCCACGAGCGGGCGCGGAAGGTGCGCCCCCAGTACGCCCGGGGCGACCTGGTCCGGGTGACCGGGGCCCGCAACCTGGCGGACGGGGAGTTGATCCAGGGGATCCTGCTCGACCAGGGCATCCCCTCGATGCTCCGACGGGCGCGCGGGTTCGACGTCCCGGACTTTCTCGCCGCCGGCCCGCGCGACGTGCTCGTTCCTGAGTCCGGCTATCAGGCGGCGCGGGACGTGCTCCGCGGCGCCGACATGCTGAGCGCGGAGGCAGAGGCCGGCTCACTGCCGGGGATCGGGTCGCCGGTACGGCTCGCGGTCGGCGTACTGATCGCGGTTGGGCTGGCGGCGCTGCTCGTCTTCATCCTCTACCAGCTCACCTCGTGAGCGGGGACGGGTGGGGTCGAAACCGAACTCGGGCGGAGACCCGAGGCCCAGGTCACGGTCGGGCCTTTTGAGGGCATCGCTCAGCGACTGGCCCTCGAGCGGCTCCGATTGCGGGTAGAGGATCTCGTCCAGGTGCGTGCGCCAGGCCCGCTCGATCTCCCGCATCCGGGCGTCGAAGGCGAGCTCGAGATTGCCCCGGGGACCGGCGCGGTGGAGCCGCGAGGCCATCCGCACGCAGGCATCCGGGCCGGCGTGCCGGTCGAGGATGTCGAAGATCGTGCCACCGAGGATCAGGGCGTCGCGGCGGCTCGGCGGGAAGGTCGGGCGCTCTCCCTCCCGCAGCCTGGTGATCACGGCTGCGCGGAACAGGGAGGTCTGGCCCGTGAAGTACTGGGCAGCTCCCTCGATCAGCCAGGCCCAGCGCAGATAGGTGACGAAGCGGCGGGGGGTCCAGATCGGCGGCAGCGCCGGGTTGTTCGCCGCCAGCACGATCTGGCAGTAGATCCGCTCGGCGGTGCCGCGCAGAGCGCGCCGCGAATCCTCGCCGGCGGATCGCCGCTCCATCCAGGAGTCGTTGAGCGTGTGGATCTCGCCGGCCATGGGCCAGCCGGCCAGGTAGCGCCTGGCGGGCGGCGCGGCCGACCAGCGCACCGCCGGCAGCAGCGGGTGCGCGGCCGAGAGCCAGGCCGGGTTGTCGTGCAGGATGACCGTGACGTTCCCGGGGACCTTGTCGAAACGGTCCTCGAGCCGCAGCCGTAGGTCCTCGAGCGAGTCGAGGACCCGGTGGGCGCAGGCGAGGTCCGCGTCGTCGTGGCGCGCGGTGAAGCTCAGCGAGTCGGTCTCGATCCAGGTCATGGGCGGGCCCCGGTCCGCCCTCCCAGGCTACTCGCGTGCCCCGGCGTCAAGCTCGGCTCGAGCGCGGGCACGCTCCAGCTCGAGCTCCGTGCTCACGCCCATCGCGACCAGGGCCTGGTGGGCCTCATCGAGGTCCGCTGCCGGGGCCACCGCGGTTGCGAGCGGCACCCCCGCGGTCGCGGCTTTGGCGGGATCGAAGAAGAAGGTGAGCGCCCCCAGCGGCGTCAGCTCCACGCTGCGGCGGCCGCCCCGGATCGGAACACTGCCGCGCTCACCGCGCGCGCAGCGGGCCGCCTGCAGGCTGGCCTCGGTCGGCACCACCTCGGCGGCCGCCTCGACCAGCTCGCAGGCCCGCGGGGTGAGGCCCCAAGCGCCGAGCAGGGCGCCGGCGGACTGAAGCTGCGTGATCCGCTCGAGCACCTCCTCGGGCGTGAGCTCCCCGTCGCAGCCGGGCCCGTAGACCGCCGCGATCACCTCGCCGTGCCAGGCCGGGCCGGATTCCGGTCGCGCGGCGCCCATCTGCAGGAACAGGGCCGCGGCCAGCACGATCGCGTCGCAGAGCGGACTGGCAAGCCCCGGCTCGTCGCCGTGAGCCAGCACGTCCCCGCCGACGTCCAGCAGCACGATCGCGTCGCACCCGAGCTCCGTCGCGGCCTCGGCGAGCCCGACGGCCACGGCGTGTGGGCCCGCGTTGATGTCGAGCAGCAGGGTCTGCTTGCCGATCTGGCGCGCCATCCGGGACTCCGAGAACTCGACGCCGTCGACGCTGGTGGTCCCGCCCTCGGTGAGCACCGCGGCGGAGCCGCACCGGCGGCCGCCGCGAATCTCGTCCAGCGAGCGGGGTCCCGGCCGCGGATCGATGGGCGATCGCTCCCAGGCGATGCCGCCGAGCACCCAGTCGGTCTCGAGCGCTTCGAGCAGGTCCGAGACGGCGAGGGCGCCGACCACGTCGCCGCCCCCGCCCATGCCGATCAGCAGGGCGCGCTCGGCCTCTTTCAGTGCCTGCAGCGGCATTGCCTCGCGATCAGATCGTGGCCACAAGCTGCCGCCCCGCACGAGTCGCTACGGGCTTCGCCCTTCGCTCCCAAGTTGGGCGGCTGGCGGCCGCTAGGCGAGGACGAGATCGCCCTGGCAGATCTCGCGGATCGCCCCGGCGGCGCGCTCGAACTCTTCGTCGGCCATCACCGGCGTTCCCTCGAAGGGAAGGTCCCGATCGATCTCGACCCACGAGCGGCAGCCATGGTGCTCGTCCTTGACGCGGACGGTCACGGGCCGCGGGATCCGGTGCACCCGGAGCAGCAGGACGTGCAGCGGGTGATTCCGCTTCCACGCAAGCCGCTTCTGGGCGTAGTCGGAGGTCCAGATGTGGAACGGCGTGAGCGCCTCGACGACGCGGTGGTCGTCGGTCGTGAAGTGGTCGGTGATCTCGGCCCAGCTGCGGATCCGCACCCGGTCGGGCTGCGGAATGCCGCCGTCCTGGAGCAGCGCCCTGGGGGGCGGCTCCTCGTCGGGCCAGACGCCCTCCTCGAGGGCGCGACGGAGCTCGGGATGGTGAGACTCGCGGACCAGATCGTTCCTCTGGTGGTCGAAGGTCGGATAGAGGAAGAACTGGTCGTGCTCGACCTCGAAGTGCTTGTTCTCCTCGCGGATTCCGCCCTTGCGCAGAGCGACCAGCTGCTCGCCCTCCGCCAGCGCTCGCACGGTCACGGCCCACTCTTTGAAAGCAATCGGCATGGCAGTTAGGAAGTAATCAGTCTCGGTTCGGGTTCGGGGGCGGGATGCTCCTACATCCGGCGGCTTGCGCTGTGGCGCGGCCTTGGCTCATCGGAGCCCCCTCGGAGGCGAGCAGTCTAGAGGACGAAGTGGGCTTTGACAAGGCTTGTGGCCGAATGTCACAAACTCAGAGGCTTAGTTGTAAGTATCGGATAGCCCATTCTCATGCGGTGCGAATCCTGGTTGACCGGCCAATCGAGGCACTTAGCGGAAATCGCGAGCAATCGCTAAGAATCTGGTTCGGAGCCGTACCCACCTCCTCCCGGGGTCTCGATCCGAAGCCGGTCACCCGCTGAGAGCTCTCCCTCGCCCTTCGCGGCGATTGGCAGGCCGTTGAGCAGGTCGATCCCGGGCGCACCCGGCTCGCCTCCCTCCCGGCCGGCCGGGGCATGCCGGCGTCGCTCGGCGATCAGGGTGAACCGCATCGGCTCGGTCGCCTCCAGCTCGCGGACGATCCCGTCGCCGCCGCGGAACCTGCCGTGGCCGCCGCTGCCGCGTCTCACCGAGAGCTCGCGGACCAGCACGGGGAAGTCCGTCTCGAGGGACTCGATCGGGGTGTTGAGGGTGTTCGACATCGCCACGTGCTCGGCGCTCGGCCCGTCGGCGCCCGGGCAGGCTCCCTGACCGCCGCCGATCGTCTCGTAGTACGTCCAGTCCTCGCCCGAGAGGGTCACGTTGTTCATCGTGCCCTGGCCGTCGGCACCGACCTGACCGAAGGAGGCGAGGGCGGCGAAGACCAGGTCGGCCACTCGGCTGGAGGTCTCCACGTTGCCTCCGACGACGGCGGCGGGCGGAACCGCGTTGAGCAGCGACCCCGAGGGGGCCTTGACGGTCACCGGCCGCCAGGCGCCGGCCGACGGCGGCGCGTCCGGATCGCAGACCACGCGGACGGCGTAGAAGCAGGCTGCCTTGGTGACCGAGAGCGGGCAGTTGAGGTTGCCGGCGCCCTGCTCGGCGCTGCCGCCGAAATCGAGCTCGAGCGAGTCGCCCCGCACCGTCGCGCGCAGGCGCAGGGCGACGTCCCCCTCGCGTCCTTCGAGCAGGTCCTCGGCGTTGCTCTCGCCGTCCGGCATCTTCGAGAGCGCGGCCCGGGTGCGCCGCTCCGCGTAGTCGAGGATCTCCGCGGTCGCGGTGCGGAGGAGGTCGGGGCCGTGGCGCTCGGCGAGCTGCCGGAGCCTCCGGATCCCAGTCAGGTTCGCGGCACGCTGGGCTCGCAGGTCCGCCAGACGCTGCTCCGGTCGGCGCATCCGGCCGGCGAGCCCGCGCAGCACGCGGTCGTCCGCCCGCGTCGGCGGGATCACCACGCCCTCCTCGTCGAGGGTCACCGACAGTGCCGGCATGCCGCCCGGCGTGGGCCCGCCGATGTCGGCGTGGTGAGCCCGGCTGGCGGCGAAGCCGATCAGCGAGCCTGACGCGGCCGGGCCCGGACGCGAAGCGGAGGAGCCGGCGGACACGAATATCGGCGAGATCAGGGTGATGTCGGGGAGGTGGGTGCCGCCTCGGTAGGGGTCATTGAGGATCCAGAGATCGCCGTCGCGGTGCTGCTCGCCGACGATCGCTGCGACGGCGTCGGGCATCGAGCCGAGGTGAACGGGGATGTGCTCGGCCTGCATGACGAGCTCCCCCTCGGGATCGAAGAGGGCCGTCGAGCAGTCGTGGCGCTCGGTGATGTTGGGCGAGTGAGCCGAGCGGATCAGCACCGCGCCCATCTCGTCGCAGGCCGCCCGCAGCGCGCCTGTCATCACTTGCAGGCCGACGGGATCCAGCCTCTTGACCGGGCGGGTCACCGGCTTCGCCTCACGGGCTCGCTGATCGGCTTCGCCTCGGAGCACCCTAGCCTTGATCGTGCCCGCCTCGTCCACGGAGGCGGCCCAGCCGGGGGGGAGGACCAGCGTCGCCTCGGGGAGCTCGAACACACAGGGACCTTCCGTCTCGAAGCCGGCTCCCGGCTCACCGCGAAGCACCCGCGTCCTCAGCCAGGCGCCGTCGAAGCGCGCCTCGCGCTCTCCCTCGCTGATCTTCCCGTCACCAGCCACCCGCGGACTGGGCTCGGGGCCGGGCTCGACGGCCGCTACCCGGATGGTGACCAGCTCGAGCTCGCCCTCGGGATCCCGGTAGCCGTAGCGGGCCTCGTGCTCTCGTGCGAAGTCCTCGGCGAGGCGGGCAGGGTCCGGCTCGGCCGTTCCCGGGATGGGCAGCTCGAACGCCTGGCCGCGGTAGCGCAGCTCGTAGACCACCTCGAGCTCGGCCTCCTCCATGCCGCGCAGCAGCGGCTCGCTCAGCGACGCGACCTCGGACGCGATCCGCCCGGAGTCGATCTCCGCGCCGGAGAGCAGGACGGTCCTGGCCGTGTCCCGCCGGTGGCCGGCGGCGATCAGGCCGAGCGCGGAGAGGACGCCGCTGGCACGCGGGCAGACGATGCGCGAGATCTCCAGCTCGCGGGCGAGGGCGGCGGAGTGCATCGGCCCCGCCCCACCGAAGGGCAGCAGCGCGTAGTCCCTGGGATCGACACCCCGCTCGACCGTCACCACCCGCAGCGCCCGGATCATCTCCTGGTTGGCCACACGGGCGATTCCCTCTGCCGTCTCGATCTCGCTGAGGCCGAGCTCGTCGCCGAGGGCGGCGACCGCGCGCCGGGCCGCGTCCACCTGCAGGGCGACGCCCCCCGCGAGCACGGACTCCGGCGAGAGGTAGCCGAGCAGCAGATTGGCATCGGTGACAGTCGGCTCGGCGCCGCCGTGCCCGTAGCAGGCGGGACCGGGCTCGGCCCCGGCCGACCGCGGGCCGACGCGCAGCGCGCCCCCGGCGTCGCGCCAGGCGATCGAGCCGCCGCCGGCGCCCACGGTGTGGACGTCCACCATCGGCAGCTGGATCGGCCGACCGTCTATGTCGCGGGCGTCGGTGCGCCGGACCTCGCCCGCGTCCACCACGCAGACTTCGCAGGAGGTGCCGCCCATGTCGATGCCGATGGCGTCGGGATCCCCCGCCGCAGAGGCCAGCAGGGCGGCACCCACCGCTCCGCCGGCGGGCCCGGAGAGCACGCTCCAGGCCCCGGCACGGGCGGCCTCCGCAGCCTGCGCCGTACCGCCGGAGGAGCGCATCACCTCGGGCTCCGGAAGCCCCCTGCTCCGGCACGCATCGGCGAGGGTGGTCAGATAGCGGCCGAGCAGGGGGGATAGATAGGCGTCGATCACCGTGGTCGAGAAGCGCTCGTACTCCCGGAACGCGGGCAGCACCTCGTGCGAGGCAGAGACGTGCACGCTCGGCAGCGCCTCCCGCAGCGCCTGCGCGACCCGCATCTCGTGGCTCGGGTCGCGGAAGGCGAAAAGCAGGCAGATCGCGATCGACTCGGCGTCGCAGCCCCTGATCCGCTCGATCAGCCCGGCGAGCTCATCGTCGGTCAGCGCGTCGATCACGCCGGTCGCCCCGACCCGCTCGGCAACCTCGAACCGGAGCTCCTCATCGACGAGGGGGCGCGGCTTCGGACGGCAGGGGTGGTAGAGGCTGGGCCGGTTCTGGCGCCCGATGTCGAGCAGGTCGGCGAAACCCCGCGTCGCAACCAGGGCCGTCCTGGCGCCGCGTTCCTCCAGTAGCGCGTTGGTGCCCACGGTCATCCCATGCGTGAACGCCTCCACCGCGGCCGGCTCGGCGCCCGCCCGCTCCAGCACCCGGTCGACTGCGGCGATCACCGCACGCGACTGATTCTCCGGCGTGCTGGGGACCTTGGCCGTGTGCAGGCGGTCGCCGTCGAGCAGGGCCGCGTCGGTGAAGGTCCCGCCGACGTCGACGCCGAGCAGCATGCGGCGAAGCTACACAAGGTCGCGGCCGCGAGCGGCCACGCGCTCGCAACTCGCCACGGCTCGGCGGGCTTCGGGATGGCGGACCGTTTGGCCGCTCGAGCACGGCGAGGCCCCCGCGCGAGCGAGGGCCTCGCGCCGCTCTCACTCCCTACGCTGCCGCCGGCTCGACCTCGCGCACCTCGGAGGTCTCCTCGAGATGCTTGTGTGAGGGGCAGTAGTCCCTCCCCGGCAGCGGCTCGCGCTGGCAAGGGGTGCCTCTGCGAGTGCTGGCCGGACAGTTTCGCTCCTGACCGTCCAGCGTCAGATCGGCGGGGAGGGAGTCGAGGAACTCCTCGATCAGGCCGATGTGCCGCTCGATGACCATGTACACGTGCACCTGCTCGGCGAGCGCGAAGTACTCCCGAACCTCTGTGAACAACGTCTTCGCCGGACGCGCAAAGTAGCGGCGGTCCGAGAGCAGCCGCTGAATCGTCGCCTCAGATGCCTCCAGCAGCGTCCGCCGGGCCGCGAACGTCCTCTCGACGGCCCCGGAAGCGTCGATGCGAGGAGCCAGGTCCCGGTAGATGGAACGACTGAATTGATACATCCTGACCCTCCTCACCCCCTGAACCCTCCGGGGCTCTCCCGCCCCGGGCCTTCCAGGCGAATCTGATTCAAGCACGGTATACCCAGTTCTTGGTTAAGCGGGCATTAAGTACTTTTAGGTAGTTTGTGCGCAGGTTGTGCCTGGCGGACGCCTCGTCCTACGCCCAGGACTCCCAGTGGATCGCGTCGCCCGCACAGAGGATGTGTCGCCCGTCGAGCTCCGGATCCCGCTCCGGGAACTCAAGGCGCCTGTGCGAGCCGCGCGACTCCTCGCGCTCGAGGGCGAAGCGCGCGATCAGCCGGGCCAGCGGGTAAGGATCGTCGAGCAGACGCTCGAGGCCCTCGGCCCGTCTCAGGGGGCCGGCGAGGTTCCAGACCGCGTCCCTGGTCTCCGCGGGGGGCGGGTCGAAGCGCCACTCGGTCGGTTCCGGCGCCTCCCCGCGCTCGGGCTCCTCGGAGGCGGCCGCGGCGGCCCGGGCGCCGAGCACGAAGCACTCCGTCAGGGAGTTGGAGGCGAGGCGGTTGGCGCCGTGCAGCCCGGTGCAGGCGCATTCGCCGACCGCGAACAGCCCCCCGAGCGTGGATCGTCCCTCGAGATCCGTCGCGATCCCGCCCATCACGTAGTGGGATGCCGGCGAGACCGGGATCGCCTCCCGCCCCGGGTCGAAGCCGGCAGCGCGCAGGGCCTCGAAGACGTTCGGAAACCGAGCCTCGCTCAGCTCGCGCATGTCGAGCATCACGTGATCGCTGCCGTCCCGCTCCATGCGGTCGAGTACGGCGAGCGTGACCTGGTCGCGTGGGGCGAGCTCGTCAGTGAACCGCTCGCCGTGCGCCCCGAGCAGCGTCGCGCCCTCGCCGCGCACTGCCTCGGTCACGAGCAGCCCGTCGAAGCGGGTGCCCGGCGCCGCCAGGGCGGTGGGGTGGAACTGGCAGAGCTCCAGGTCCGCCAGTTCGGCGCCGGCGGCATGAGCCATCACCGGCCCGGCGCCGATCGCGCCCCAGGGGTTGGTCGTTCGGGCCCAGAGCGCCGCGGCGCCGCCCGTGGCCAGGATGGTCGCGCGCGCCCGGATCCGACCATCGCCGGTGAGGACGCCGTGGCAGCGCTCGCCGTCGCTCCACAGCGCCACCGCCGAGGTTTCCTCGATCACCTCGATGCGCTCGTCAGCGGCCGCCAGGGCGGCGAGCCGCTCCGTGATCCGGCGGCCCGTGCCGGCGCCGCCGGCGTGGACGACGCGACGCCGGGAGTGCCCGCCCTCGAGGGCGAGCGAGAGCTTGCCGTCGGGGTCGCGGTCGAACTCCACCCCGCGCCGCTCGAGCTCGGCGACCACGCCGGGTGCCTCCCGCGCGAGCAGCTCGGCCGCGGAGCGCCGGCAGGAGTCTCGACCGGCGACGAGCGTGTCCTCGACGTGGAGCTTGGGGGAGTCGTCGGGACCGATCGCGGCCGCGAGGCCGCCCTGGGCCCAGAAGCTCGAGCTCTCGCTGAGGGGCTTGCGGGAGACCATCGCCACTCGGGAACCGGCGTCGGTCGCGGTCAAGGCGGCGTAGAGGCCGGCGGCTCCCCCGCCCACCACCACGACGTCGAGGTGCTCGCGCGGCGTCATCGGAGCGGGAACCGTACTGTGCCGTCATTCGAGGGCTCTACCTGCGACACGCAAGCTCGTTCGACCACGACACGGGCGGCCACCCCGAGAACGCCAGGCGGCTGACCGCGATCGAGGAGGCGATGGCGGAGCACGACTGGCTCGGGCTCGAGCTGGTGCAGGCGCCGGTGGCGAGCCGCGAACAGCTCCAGCGGGTCCACGGCGCCGCCCACGTGGACATGATCGAGGCCCTCTCCGCCAAGGGCGGGGGGATGATCGACCTGGACACGATCGCCAGCGCCGGGTCCTGGGAGGCCGCGCTTCATTCGGCCGGCGGCGCTGTGCGTGCGACCGAGCGGCTGCTGTCGGAGGGCGGCTTCGCGTTCTGCGGACTCCGTCCGCCCGGGCATCACGCCGAGGCCGATCGGGCGATGGGCTTTTGCCTGTTCAACAACGTCGCGGTGGCGGCCGCGCACGCGCTCGACGCCTGTGACGCCGAGCGGGTCATGGTGTTCGACTGGGACGTCCACCACGGAAACGGCACGGAGGCGATCTTCTACGGCTCCTCCGAGGTCCTCTACTCGAGCATTCACCAGAGCCCGCTCTACCCCGGCACCGGAGCGGCGACCGACGTCGGCGCCGGGGAAGGAGAGGGCTACACGGTCAACCTGCCGGTGCCGCCGGGCGCCGGCGGCGATCACTTCCTCGCCCTGACGCAGCACGTCGTCGCCCCGATCGCCAGGGAATGGCGTCCTGACCTGCTCTGCATCTCGGCCGGCTACGACGCGCACCGGGACGATCCGCTCGCCGACTGCGAGCTCGATGACGCCGCCTACTGGGAGATGGCGGCGACCATGCGGGACCTGGCCGGGGAGCTCGGCGTTCCAGTCCTGGTCTGCCTCGAGGGCGGGTACTCCCTGGGTGCCCTCTCCCGCTCGGTGGTGGCGACCCTGAAGGCGCTCTCCGGCGACGGCCCCCCCGGGGAGGCGCCGGTCGAGCCGGCGGCCGCCTACCGGGAGCGCCTCGCTCGCTTCTGGTCCGGGCTGGCCCGTCCGGCCTAGCCGGAGCAGGCCGAGGAGCTGGCCGCGCTGCTCCCTCAGCGCAGCCGAGCCCGTCCCCCGCTCATGCGGTCAGCCGCTCCTTGATCTCGGTGAGCAGGGTCTCGGGAAGACCCGGAACGGCGTCGAGGTCGTCGACCGACCTGAAGCCATCCTGGCGCTCGCGGTAGGCGATCACACGGGTGGCCTGGGTGACGGACATGCCGAGCTCCCGCAGCTGCTCGAAGGTCGCCTTGTTGACGTTCAGCGGACGGGCGCCGCGGCGCGGCCCCGCCCTGGCGGCGCCCTTCGCCGGGGTCCGCTGCTGGGCGGCCTCCTGCTCGAGCCGCTTCGCCTCGGCATCGCGCCCACCTTCGGCGGCCTCGGCCCGTTCCTCGGTCTCGCGCCGCTGATGCTCGGCGGCCCTCAGCGCCTGGGCGGCCTCCTCCAGCTCGCCCGCGAGCTCGCGCTCGCGCTCGGCGAAGGAACGCTCCAGCTCTCGCTCGGCCTCGCGCCTGACCTCGTCCGCCTCGCGCCGGACGGCTGCGAGCTGCTCCTTGGCGTCGCGCTCGGCGTCCTGCTGCAGGGCGCGGGTTTGGCCGCGGATCCAGTCCGCGGCGGCGCTGCGGGCCTCGTTCTCCGCATCGAGCCTGAGGCTCTCGACGGCCTCGGCCTCCGCTCGCTTGGCGCGCCGTTCGGATTCCTGGAGAAGCTGCTCGCGTGAGCCGCGCTCCTCCTCGAGCTGGCGGCGCAGCGCCTCGATCTCCCCCTTGAGCCGGCGCTCCGTCTCGCTGCGGACCGCCTCGCTGGTGACCCGAACGCGCTCTTCTGCCTCGGCTCGAAGCGCCTCCTCCTGCTCCGCCAGCCCGCGCTCGGCCTCCTCCCGCACCTGGGCCTCGGTGTCGGCCTCGACCTTGGCGAGGGCCTCCTCGATCTTCGCGTCGGACTCGGCCTGCAGGCGCCGCAGCTCGGCGTCGAGGCGCTCATCGGTCTTCCGCTGAAGTCGCGCCTGCTCGGCGGCGAGCCTCGATTCGGCGCCCTCGACGCGCTTTCCCGCGGCCTCCATCTGCTCGGCGATCTCGTCGAGGCGGCGCTGGGCCGCCTCTGCGGCATCCTCGCGAGTCCTGGCGTCGGTGCCAGTGGGGTTGACGGCAGTGCGGGCCTCGGCCTCCTCGAGGCGGCGCTGGACCTCCTCGAGCGATCTGGCGGCGCGCTCCCGCTCCTTCTCCAGATCCTCCTCGAGGGCGAGTATCTCCGCGGTCGCCCGCCCCTCGGCCTGTCGGCAGGCCGTGTCGACGACCCGCTCGAGGCGCCCGTCTCGGTCGCCGTCCGCGGCAGGCTCCGCCGGCAAGTCGTCCGCTGGGCGCTCCGCCTCGTCGACCACGGGGGGATCCTCCGCGACCATCACCCGGGGCCTGGCGGCGCCCTGACGGACGGCCTCGGGAGCCACCGAGCCCTGGTGGTACTGGCGCTCGGTCATCGAGCCGGGCACTTTACGCGACGGGTGCGCGGGACACTCGCCACACCGTGGTCTGGTTCCGTTCGCAGCGCGGAGCGAGTCTCGCGGAAACGAGCCGAGGAGGTTTGCGATGCGAGAACTCGTCGCCCGAGTGCGGCGGTCCGCCTACGAGGCGGCCCGCCCGCTGCTGGGCCCATCGCCACAGAGCGGTCAGGGGACGGTCGAATACGTCGGCCTGATCCTGCTGGTTGCCCTGCTGATGGTGGGGATGGTGGCCGCGATGAAGGGCTTCCAGGGGAAGCAGGGGCTGGAGCTCGCCCAGACGATCGTGGACAAGATCCGCGAGGCGGTGGGCCGGGTCAGCTTCAAGTGAGACGCCGCCGCGACCCGCGCCCGGCTGCCGGGCGCGGGGCAGGCGGCCGTTTCGGGATCGGGCATTGGTGAGAGACTGGCGCCCATGCCCGCCGGCCGCAGCTATGACCGCGCCCCTGCCGAGATCCGGCCGGTGACGATCGAGTCCGGCTTCGTCCGCACGGCGGACGGGTCGGCTCTGATCTCCCAGGGCGAGACGCGGGTGATCTGCACGGCCTCGGTGACCGAGTCGGTGCCCCGCTGGATGGAGGGGAAGGGCCGTGGCTGGGTCACCGCGGAGTACGCGATGCTTCCGGCCTCCACGGGCGACCGGAAGTCGCGGGACATCAGCAGAGGCAAGCAGGATGGCCGCGGGGTGGAGATCCAGCGCCTGATCGGGCGCTCGCTCCGCGGCATCGTCGACTTCGCGGCGCTCGGGGAGCGGTCTGTCTACGTCGACTGCGATGTCCTCCAGGCCGACGGGGGCACGCGCTGCGCGGCGATCACCGGTGGCTTCGTGGCGCTCCACCACGCCCTCTCGAAGCTGGTCGAGACCGAGAAGATCGAGAGGATGCCGCTCGATCAGTCCGTCGCGGCGATCAGCGTCGGGATGGTGGAGGGCAGGGCGCTCTGCGACCTCGACTACCAGGAGGACTCGACGGCGGAGGTGGACGCGAACGTCGTCATGACCGGCGACGGCGGCCTGGTCGAGGTGCAGACGACGGCGGAGCGCACGCCGCTCTCCCGAGCCTCGCTCGACGAGCTGCTGGCCCTCGCCGAGGCCGGAATCGCCCGGCTGCGCGAAGCACAGGAGTCAGCGGTCGGCAAGCTTCCCGCCTGAGATCCTTGGGCCGGCGATGTCGGCACTACTGGTAGCGACCCGCAACGAGCACAAGCTCCGCGAGTTTCGCGAGGCCCTCCCGGGGATCGAGCTCGAACCGCTGCCGCCCGGGGTCGAGCTGCCGCCCGAGGAGGGCGAGACGTTCGCCGAGAACGCGCTCGGCAAGGCCCGGGCCGCGCACACCGCCACGCGCCGGGCTGCGGTCGCCGACGACTCCGGGATCGCGGCGTACGGCCTCGGCGGCCGGCCGGGGGTGCGCTCGGCTCGCTACGCCGGCGAGGGGGCGAGCGACGAGGAGAACCTGGCCAAGCTGCTCGACGAGGTCGGGGCGCAGGAGAACCGCCGCGTGGCATACGTCTGCGCGATCGCGCTGGTGGACGAGGATGGCTCGGAGACGCTGTTCGAGGGGCGCTGCGAGGGGACCCTGGCGAGGGAGCCGCGCGGCAGCGGCGGCTTCGGCTACGACCCCGCCTTCGTACCGGACGACACGGGAACGGACGACGGGCGGACGATGGCCGAACTCGCTGCCGACGAGAAGCACGCGATCAGCCACCGCGGGCGGGCGGCCCGGGCGCTGGCCTCGCACCTCGGCATCGAGGTGCCCGGATGAGCTCGGTCGGGCCGGTGACCACCAGCCGGATCACCAAGCCGCGGGCGGCCGCCGTCTCGATCGCCTCCAACTCCGCGCTGATCGCGCTGAAGCTGGCGGCTGCGGCGATCACCGGTTCGGTCGCGATCCTGAGCGAGGCGCTCCATTCGATGATCGACCTGATCGCCTCCGTGATCGCGTTCGTCTCGGTGCGGCGGGCCGACGAGCCGGCGGACACGGAGCACCAGTACGGGCACGAGAAGCTCGAGAGCCTCGCGGCCTCGATCGAGGGGATGCTGATCCTCGCCGGCGCGGGGCTGATCGTCTACGAGTCCGTCCACCGGCTCGCGACCGGAGCCTCGGTCGAGAAGCTCGGCGTCGGCATCGCCGTGATCGGCTTCTCGGCGCTCGCCAATGGGGCGGTAGCGTTCTTCCTGCGCCGACAGGCGCGCCGGCACCGATCGCCGGCGCTCGCCGGGGACGCGGCCCACCTCGGCACCGACGCGCTGACCTCGGTCGGCGTCCTGATCGGGCTCGTGCTGGTCCAGATCACGGGTGCTGACGCAATCGACTCGGTGGTGGCGATCGCGGTCGCGGGGGTGATCGTCTTCGCCGGCGTTCGCATTCTTCGCCGGTCCGCCTCGGCGCTGATCGACGAGGCGCCGCCGCCGGAGGAGCTCGACCGGGTCGAGGCGGCGATTGCGCGGGCTCGCGCCTCGGCGCCGGAGATCGTCGGCTACCACAAGCTACGGGGCCGGACGTCCGGCCGTCACCGCTACGTCGATCTCCACCTCCAGTTCCGCGGCGGCACCACCCTGGAGCGGGGCCACGAGCTGGCCCACGAGCTGCGCGACGTGATCGAGGCCGAGCTCGGCGACGCCGAGGTGCTGATCCACGTGGAGCCGGAGAGCTCCCGGCGCGACCCCTCGGAGTCGCCGAGACCCTTCAGGGCGGGCTAGTGGGGTGTAACTGAACCTCGCACCCGAAACCCTCATGCGGCGATCCGCTGCCGGGCCTCGAGCTCGACGAGACGGCGGTCGCGACGGGGGCCGTTGCGGTGGCTGATGTGGCGGGCGAGGGCGAAGGCCGCGGCCTCCCAGTCGAGGTAGTCGGCGTTCTTGAAGACGAACTCGGCGATCGGCCCGAAGTGGCACTCGATCGGGTTCAGGTAGCTGGCGTAGGTCGGGGTGGGCACCAGCTCGATGTTGCTCTTCGTCGCGAACTCGCAGATGTCGGGGGTCCAGTTGGCCGAGAGGTTGTCCTGGATCCAGTAGATCCGCACCCGGCGCGGGTAGCAGAGGCGGATCTGCCGCATGAAGCCGAGCACGTCCTGCCCCCGCCGCCGCGGCCTGAGCCGCATCCGCAGCCGATCGGCGCCGATGTCGTAGGCGCCGAAGCCGTAGCGGACCCCCGAGCGACGGTTGAAGGTGGCCCGGTGGCGCTCGGGGCGGCCCCGCCTCGCCCAGCCGGCGCCCTGGGTGGGCCGCAGCGAGATCGGCCCCATCTGGTCGAAGGCGATCACCGCCGAGCCGGGCGGAGGCCGCTTGACCAGCGAGATCACCCGCTCCGCCTTCGCCTCGTAGTCGGGGTCGGGGGAGGCCTTCCAGGAGCGGGTGCGCTGGAAGGAGAGCCCCGCCTCGGCGAGGATCCGGCCGAGATGGACGTGGGAGACCCTGATCCCCTCCGCCTCGTCGAGGTGGGCGGCGAGCTCGCGAAGCGACCAGCGCGTCAGCGGCACCCCGATCGAGTCGGGGCGGGCGCCGGCCACGGCGACGATCCGCTCGCGCTCTGACTCGCTGATCCGGCGGGGGCGCCCGCCCCCGAACTTAGGGCGGAGCGAGTCCAGCCCCCTCTCGTTGAACTCCTTGATCACCTTGCGCACGTGGGACTCGTCCGTCTGCCACATGCGCGCGATCTGCGGCACCGACTGCCGGGTCGCCGAGGCGAGCAGGATCCCCGCCCGCTGGCGGGTCGAGAAGTGCTTCGCTCGCCGCGATAGCCGCTTCAACCGGTTGCCCTCCTCGGGGCTCACGGGCCTGACGAACACCGACGGGGGACGCATGACCACCTCCATGGTCGGGGACATACGTCGGTGTTCGCCGCTTCAGGCGAGTTTCCGGCGAAACCTTGGGTTACACCCCACTAGGCGGCGCAGCGAGCGGGTCGCCTCATCGGGGGTCCAGACCTCGTCGAGGAAACCCGAGGCGAGTAGCTGGGCGAGCTTGCGGGCGTCGCGGCGATCGGTCTTTCGCGAGTCCGCCTTCGCCAGCCGGCGGGGATCGGCGACCACGACCCTCGCCACGTGCGGCTCGATGATCTCGGCGATCCGCGCCGCGCCGAAGCTCGCCTCCAAGACGACCTCATCGTTTGCCCCGAGGCTCTGGGCGAAGAGCTCGAGGGCTTCGGGCTCCGCCTTGATCCTCTCGCCGGAGCGCACTTCACCGGCCTCGGCCACTGCCACCTCGCACCAATCGCGATGAACGTCCATCCCAATGAAGCGCACGACACTCTCCTCTCGGTTGTT
>DATGDO010000209.1:0-7787 GCA_035310805.1 Solirubrobacterales bacterium | reverse complement strand
GCGATAGGCGAGCACGGCCGCGAAGACCTCGGCGCTGGGCAGGCCAAAGAGCACGAAGGCGCCGATCATGCCGGCGTCCACCGCCCCCACCCCGCCCGGGGCGAAGGGAAAGAGGTTGGCGACCATCCCGAGGAAGAAGCCCTGGATCACGACCCCGAGGGGGACGGAGACGTCGAAGGCATGGAAGCTCGCCCAGAGGATCGCGATGTTCGCCCCCCAGAACCCGATCGCCCCGCCGAATGCCATCGCTCCCGCACTGGGGTGTCGGACGAAGGTGATCGCGGTGCGCGTGCCCTGCGCGAAGGTGGCGGGCACGGTGGCGAGGCGCCCGGCGAACCTGCCGAAGCGCCCGGAGGTATGGCGCTCGATGCGCCGCTCGATGTCGTCCGGCAGCAGGGCCATGAGCAAGCCGATCACGACCGCCACTGCCGCCAGCGCTGCAGGGATCAGGGTCCCCGCCAGAGGCGCCTCCCCTGAGAGCACGCCCGCCCAAAGCAGGACGCCGAAGACCACGATCGCGGAGAGATAGACCGAGTAGAGGACGACCAAGAAGGCCACCATTCGGCAGACCGATTGCCGGCGCTCCATCCCCGCCTTGCGCAGCGCCCAGTACGTCAGCAGGATCCCGCCGGCTCCTCCGGCCGAGAAGAGCCGGGTGGCGGCCAGCCCGGCCATCGTGATCTGGTAGCTCTCACCCCAGTCGAGGTGGACCACCTTCTCGCCCACGACTCCACGGAAGAGGGCTACGTAGGCGGCGAACATCGCGACGCAGCAGGCGATCCCGACCGCAACCCAGACGGGGTTGCCGTCCTCGATCTTGCCGATCGCATCCTGCAGGTCGAAGAGCCGCGGGACCAGGACGTAGATCGCCACGAAGAGCAGCACGACTGCGACGGTCGTCTGGATGATCCGCTTCGGATCCGCGAAGAAGCTCGGCTCGGCCTCCGCGGCCATCTGGCGGGCATCCTGATCGTGCTCCGAAGCGCTCTGGGGGCGCTCCTCCCTCACCCCTGGGATGTTCGCAAACAGGGCTACTCGTTCGCGACGCGCTCCAGGCGCTGCAATGCCCTACTCACCGCCCGCGCCAGCGGCTCGGCGTAGCGCTCACCCTTGCGGACTGCGACGACGATCGCCGCGCCCGCAAGCAGGTCGACCAGGTAGTGCTCGCCGAGGTAGAGGAGCGCGAAGCCGAGCATCCCCGCGTAGGTCCAGCCCGCGGCGCCGGCACGGGGTCCCATCTCCGCCAGCAGCAGCGCGGCCATCAGCGAGGTCGCGAAGTGCAGGGACGGCATCGCGGCCCACGGGTTGCCGCCCAGGGTCTCGTAGAGGACCGGCCAGGCCCTGCCCCACTCCTCCTCGCCCACCTCGACCATGATCCTCCGGACCTCCGCGTCGGTGTACCCCTCCTCCGCCGCCCACCATGGCGGCGCCGTCGGGACGGCGGCGTAGACGAGGCAGCCGAGGTCGTAGACGGCCGACATCTGCCTCGCCGAACGTGCGAACAGCTCCGGGTCCCGCGCCAGGATCCAGGTCAAGCAGGCGTGTGGCTCGAGGAACCAGGCCCAGTGGACCCAGCAGAGGAAGCGGTCGACGATGTTTCGGCGTCCGAGGCCTGCCAGTGCTCGCTGGAGCCTGACGTTGAGCAGCTCGCCCCCGCCGAGCACTCGGTCGGCCCGGATCGGATAGCCCACCCGCAACCGGCTGCGGAGCGCCTCGGGATGGTCAAAGGGAAGCTCGTGACCGACCACGAACATCCACATCTGGAGCGCGTACATGCCCGCGTCACGGAGCCGGGTGCGCGGTCGGATCACCGCCAGCGCGGGTGGCCCGGCGGCGAGCGCGGCCGTCGTCACCGCCGCCGGTATGCGCTTCTCCTTGCGCAGCAGGGGAACAGCGAAGGCCGCGGCCAGCGCGGCTGCGGCAGCGCCCTTCAGCAGCGGGCGCCAGGGAGAGCTCCGTCTCGGTGCACCACCGTTCCCGAGCAAGGGGGCGCGAGTCTAAAGCGCGGCCCGGCGCGGTGCCCTCGAGGACTTCGCTCCGGATACGCCTGACTCGGGACCATGCCCGAGCCGGTCTCGGCGCTCAGGGCCGGCTGATCCGCTCCAGCGGGATCACGAGCGACTCGAAGGGCGCGCCCGTTCCCTGCTGCAGGGCGATCTCGCAGGTGCGGTTGCTGCACAAATAGGCGCCGTGCGAGCTGCCCGCGAGTTCGGCAGCCTCCTCGGAGGTCGCCGACGCCGTCAGCTCCGGGTGGAGCATGCCCCGGTCGCCGGCCATCCCGCAGCAGGTCGAACGAGTCGGCTGCATCACCTCGTCGGCGATCGCCCCGGCGATCTCCTGCAGCTCCCGCTCGAGCCCCATGTGGCGGGTGGAGCAGGTCGGGTGCACCGCGACGGAACGGAGCCGCTCCCCGATCTGGAGGTCTGCGAGCAGCCCCTTCGCCCAGCTGACGGGGTCGAGAATCTGGAGCTTGGCGTGGCGCTCCCGGTTCTCCTCGCCGAGCGCGCCGAAGGCCTCGCCGGCGAGCCCGAGAACGCAGGAGCTCGCGTCGACGACCACCGGAAGCTCGCCCTCCCCGCTCCACCGCCAGAGCGCCTCGACGGTGCGGTTGGCCATCACGGCGGCCCCGTCGGTGTAGCCCTTCGACGTCCACGGGATCGAGCAGCAATGTCCGCCTACGTCCGCCGGGATCCAGACCGGCAGGCCCGCACGGGCCGACACCGCGACCATCGCCTCGGGCAGCGTCAGGCCGTCGCCCGCCCCGCGGGGCCTGCCGAAGATCCGGTTGAGGCAGGCCGGCATGTAGACGGAGGCCGCTCCGTCGCGCGTCGTCTCCGGGAGCTTCGCGGGCGCGGGCGGCGGCATGTTGCGGGGCCAGGACGGAATCAGCTCGTCGCTGAACAGCGAGCGGGCGGCCCCGGCGCCGACGCGCATCAGCGGGCGGGCGAGAAGGGCGGCGCGGGCGACCCGCTCCACCGCTGACCAGCGCTCTGCGACCCTGACGGCGCGCCGCTGGGCGCGCTCGGCGTGCTCGGTCGTGCGGAAGCCCTTGATCAGCTTGCCCGAGTCGATCCCGAGCGGGCAGGCGATCTGGCAGGTCCCGTCGGCGGCGCAGGTCTGGATCCCGTCGTACTCGTACTGCTCGAGCAGCGCCCGCTGGACCGGCGAGCCCTCCGCCTGCCGGGCCATCTCGCGCCGGATCACGATCCGCTGCCGCGGGGTAGTCGTCAGATGTCGGCTGGGGCAGACCGGCTCGCAGAACCCGCACTCGACGCAGGTGGTCGCCACCTCCTCGATCTTCGGGGTCGTCTTCAGGTTGCGCAGATGCACGCCCGGGTCGCGGTTGAGCAGGACCCCCGGCGCGAGCACGCCGTCCGGGTCCGCCAGGGACTTGACCCGCCACATCAGCCCCGTCGCCTTCTCTCCCCACTCCCGCTCGACGTATGGGGCCATGTTGAGGCCGGTGCCGTGCTCCGCCTTCAGCGAGCCGTCGTACTTGTCGAGGATCAGCCCGGCGAGCTTCTCCATGAAGGCCTCGTAGCGCTCGAGGTCCTCCCGCTTGGTGAAGTCAGGGGTGAGCATGAAGTGGAGATTTCCCGCCGAAGTGTGGCCCGCTACCCCCGGCAGGAAGCCGTGCTCGGCGAGCAGGGCCTGGATGTCGCGGGCGGACTCGGCGATCCGCTCGGGCGGCACGCAGACGTCCTCGATGATCAACGAGGTCCCCGGGGCCCTGAAACGGCCGATCAGGCCATGCAGCCCCTCGCGCACCATCCAGGAGACCTCGATGCGCTCCGGATCCCGGGTGAAGTCCGTCGGCCGGATCATCTCGTGCTCGCGGAGGATCTCCTCGGCGCCGGCGACGAGCCGGTCGAGCTCGCCGTCCGACTCCGCGCCGAACTCCACCAGCAGGGCGGCGGAGGTCGGGGGCAGCTCGAGCCAGTGCTGCGGGGCGCGGGCGATGTTCTGGGCGGCGACCATCAGGGCCGGTGCGACCATCAACTCCACCGCGGTGGCGCCCGACTCGACCAGGGCCGGGACCGGATCGGTCGCGGACTCGATGTCGTCGAAGTGAAACCAGGAGACCGTCGTCCTGGAGGGAAGCGGGACGGTCTCCATCACGGCCTCGGCGATGAACCCCAGGGTCCCCTCGGATCCGATCAGCAGCCGCCGGAAGATCTCCACGGGCTCGTCGGCGTCGAGGAAGGCACAGAGCCGGTAGCCCGTGGTGTTCTTGATTCGGAACTTCCTCCTGATTCGCTCACTGAGCTCCTCGTCGGCCCGGATCTCGTCGCGGATCTCCGCCAGTCCCCGGGCCAGCTCGGGCTCGGCCTGGGCGAATCGCTCCGGCGCGTCGGGAGCCGCCGTGTCGATCACCGTCGCCGACGGCAGCACGAAGGTGAGCGAGCGGATCGTGCTGTAGGGGTCCGCCACCACCCCGCAGCGCATACCGCCCGAGTTGTTGGCGAGGACCCCGCCGACACAGGCGATCTCGGTGCTGGCGGGGTCGGGGCCGAGCTTCCGCCCATGTGGGGCGAGCACGCGGTTGGCGTGGCCGAGCACCGTCCCGGGCTTCAGCCTGGCACGGCCTCCTTCGTCGAGCACCTCCACCCCTCCCCAATGCCGCCGGACGTCAACCAGGATGCCGTCGCTCTGCGACTGACCGTTGAGGCTTGTGCCGGCGGCGCGGAAGGTCACCGGCACCGAGGAACGGCGACCGTATTCGAGCACCTTGCCGACGTCCTCAGGATCGCGCGCCATCACGATCGCCTTCGGCAGCAGCCTGTAGGGGCTGGCGTCCGAGGCGTAGCGGACGAGGTCGATGACGCGGGTGAGGACGCGGTCCTCGCCCAGGAGGTCGATCAGCTCTCGGCGCAGAGGCTCGGGTGTGCCCGAGGCGAGCTCATCGGGCACCCTGTCCCTGGACGGTACGCTCCGCTCCGGCGCAATCCGCCGGGTGTCCGGCGCCAGCAGCTCCATCTGCTGAGCCTAATGGGGCGGCCATATCAGAAGAGCGCCATCCCGGGACTGACCGGGACCTCGACGAGCTCCGGCTTGCCGGAGCCGATCGCTCTCTCGAGAGCCGCGTGGAGCTCTTCGCGGCCGGAGACGCGCGCAGACGTGACGCCGTAGGCCTCCGCGACCCGGGCGACCTCCAGCGCGGGAAGGTCGAGGCCGGGCGCGCCCTTGACCTCCTCGATCTCGGCGAACCACTTGAGGATCGAGTACTCCTCGTTGCGCAGCACCAGGAAGCTCACCGGCACGTCGTAGGCCGCGGCGGTCCAGAACCCGGTGATCGCATACTGGGCCGAGCCCTCGCCGAGCACGCAGACGACGCGACGGCCGGGCTGGGCGAGCTGGATTCCAATCGCCGCCGCCAGCCCGAAGCCGAGGCCCCCGCCCGCGCCAAAGAAGTAGCTCCCCGGTCGGGACAGGCGAAGCTGGTTGCGCAGGGCGAGCGTGCTCGACGGCGACTCCAGCACGACGATCCCGTCGTCCGGGAAGACCTGGGCGAGGGTGTTGTGGACCATGGTCGGCGTCAGGGGATCGGCCTCGTCGCCGGCGCTGGGCTCCGGCAGCGGGGTTGGCTCCGCGCGATCTGCCTCCCCCACCTCGGCCAGCAGCGCGCGCAGCGCCAGGCCGACGTCGGCGAGGACCACGTCGCCCATCGGCGCCCGGGCCGCCTCGTCGGGGTCGCTGGTGATCGCGACCAGCGAGGCGCCCTCCGGGAGCAGCGGCCCCGGCACGTAGGGGTAATACGGGAAGACGGAGGACCCGACGACCAAGATCAGATCGCGGCCTTTGAGCGTCTCGGTGATCGGCCCGATCGCTGGCGGCAGCACCCCTTGGAAGAGCGGGTGGCCCTCCGGGAAACCGAGGCGCCCTCCGCCGGGCGCCGGCGAGGCGAACACCGGCAGCTTCTGGCGCTCGGCCAAGGCGACGGCGTCGGCCCAGCCGCCGCTCGCGTCGATGTCGGGGCCGGCGACCAGCACCGGATTGTTCGACTCCTCCAGGCGCTTGGCGAGCGCCCGGACCGCGTCCGGGTCAGGGCCCGAGCGCGGCTCCGAGCTGCGCTCGATGACGCGCCGGGACTCCTCCTCGGCCTCCTCGGTCCAGTCATCCATCGGCAGCGAGACGAACGCGGGCCCCTTCGGCGCCAGGGCCGCCGTGTGGATCGCCCGGGCGATCGCGTGAGGGACGTCCTGGGCCCGCGGCGGCTCGAAGCTCCACTTGACGAACGGGTGGACGACCCGGGTGGCGTCCCGGTTGGTCAGGTTGGCCTGCATGGTGATCTGGGCACGGACCTGCTGACCGGCGGTGACCACGACCGGCGAGTGGTTGGCCTGCGCGTTGAAGAGGGCCCCCATCCCGTTGCCGACTCCAGGCGCGGTGTGGAGGTTGACGTGCGTCGGCAGGCCCGAGGCCTGCGCGTATCCGTCGGCCATCCCGACGGCGACGGCCTCCTGCAGACCGAGGACGTAGCGGAAGTCGTCGGGGAACTCGGCGAGCATGGGCAGCTCGGTCGAGCCGGGATTGCCGAAGATCGTCGTCATCCCGTGCCCACGGAAGAGCTCGAAGGTGACCTCCCGGACACTGCTCATGGACCAGACCCTATGACGTTCCGCAGCGGTGAGCCTCGCACCGAATCCCGGTCCTGGTAGGCGAAGCCGTGACCTGCGAGGAGTGGTGCCCGTGGGAGACGAAGTCCGACGGGTCGTCCGAGGCTCGCCTGCGGCTGCGCCGCTATCGGGTCTTGCGTACGGGACGAGCTAATAGACTCTCGCCGCCTTGCTCGGCCCTCACACCGCCCACTCGCCCAACGCGGACGATCTCAACACCCTCTACTGGGTGATGCTCGTCATCGGTCTGGTGCTGCTCGTCGCCGTCAACCTGGCGCTCGTCGCCATGGTGATGCGCTTCCGCGCCGCCCGTGGCCGCGAGCCCCGGCGGCTGGTGGTTCGCCGGCCGGCGCAGATCGGCACCGCCGGCGTGTTCGCGGCGATCGTCGCGGTCACCTTCATCCTGGGTGTGATCGAGACGCACAACGCGAAGCAGGTGGAAGCCTCCGGACCGGACGGGTTGCAGGCCGCCGCGGGGCTGACCGCCCAGCGCTCGCTCGATCTGCCCGCGGTCCCGGCAACGGCTGCCCCTCTCCAGATCCAGGCCTGCGGGCAGCAGTGGCTCTGGCGCTACGAGTACCCGGACGGGACCTACTCCTATTACGAGCTGGTGGTCCCCGTGGACACGACGGTGGTGCTTCATCTCTGCTCGACGGACGTCGTCCACCGCTGGTGGGTGCCCGGGCTGAGCGGCAAGTTCGACGCTACCCCGGGCGAGAGCAACCAGACCTGGTTCAGGGTCGATCAGCAGGGCAGCTACGACGGCGCCAGCTACGCCTTCTCCGGCGCCTCCTACGCCGTGATGCGAACCCGCGTCCGGGTGGTCGACGTGCCGACCTACCAGGCCTGGCTCCAGCGACAGGCCGCGGACATCCAGGCGGCCCAGGCCTTTGTGCAGAAGGTGAACGGGGAGGGCTGATGAGCGACGGACGCACACTCGCCCCGCAGCGCCCCGAGCTCGTCACCGAGGGCCCGGCGCCCTCGCGCCCGCGCTGGCTCGAGATGGTGATGAGCTCCGACCACAAGGACGTCGGGCGGATCTACATCGGAGCCGCCCTCTCCTTCCTGGTGCTCGGGATCGTCTCGTTCCTCCTGATCCGCCTGCAGCTCGGAGTGCCGGAGAACAACCTGATCAAGCCGGTCACCTTCAACCGGCTGCTCTCGGTGGGG